>CAJXQE010000230.1 GCA_913058215.1 uncultured Verrucomicrobiales bacterium | reverse complement strand
GATCTACACTATCCTCTTCGTCGGCAGCGTCAGATGTGTATAAGAGACAGACTGCTATCCGCGTATTGATTTGGATGGACACCGAAGTCAGAATACTAAAATGCAGTACCGGGTTCTGACCATAATTTTCCTACTACCATTCGTCTTCAGCATTCCGGGCTTGACCGGGGAAGCACGCACCTGGACCTCTGATGACGGGAACACAATAGAAGCAGAATTTCTCTCCACCACTGACGACAAAGTCTCAATCCGCAGAGTGGCAGACGGGAGAAGCTTTTCAATTTCCATAGCTCGTTTGAGCGAGGCTGATCGTCAGTGGATCACAACTCAGTCTGATGGCCCGGCCTCCCGGGCTCTCACTCCGACGGAAGTGGCCGGGTTGACGCAAATACCGGATGATCCGAATGGGATCATTCAACTACCGCTTCGGGTCCACATCATCAACAATATCGTATTGGAGCAAAAAGGAGTAAAGATGACGACCTGGATAAGCCCGCAAGAATTCGAGAGCGTCATTCTCCCCGAGATCAATCGAATCTGGAAATCAGCACGCATTGAGTGGTCCATCGAGAGTATCATTGAGCAAGCTGCGGCAGAGGTTCCCAACCGCGAGGCGGATATCATCTATATTCAAAATGCCAAGAGGAATGCAGCAGGCAAATCCGATCCGGCACGAATGCCGAAGATTCATGCATTCTGCGACAAGCCAAACGGCCACCCTGCCATCAACAACCTCTATTTCTTTCCCTACCTCGGGCAGACATCCCAGGGAAATGCTTCCATGGGCGGAAACTTTGCCGTAGTCGGAGTCTGGTCTGACAAACACTTGAAAGGTTTGCGTCCTCCTGAGAAATTCCTTCTCGCGGAAAAAGGCCCTTTCAAGAGAGGTTCGATCGGTCGCACCTGCTCTCACGAACTCGGGCACAACCTCGGCCTAGGCCACCCCGACCAAAAGACTCAGACTCAATTTGATCTCTTGATGGGGGGCAAAAACGCTGCTTACGACTTCACCGAAGAGCAGATTGTATCTGCCCGAAAAACCGCAATCGAAAGAGCGGAGAAAGTCTTGAAATGGGTCGCCGAAGAAGGTGGGCAGTAGAGAACTAAGGGGCCAACTGTCCTCAGTCCTTAGTAGAGCCTATCCGCTTTTCTGCCCTGCTCACAAAAGGCGTCTACGTGAAGATCCAGAAAAGCGCCTCACAGGCGGGTCCAGCAAAGGCGGACCCAGTTTTTGAGAGAATCAGATGATTCGCTCAGTCGAAAAAATAGCGGCAGACAGCTTTGGCCTCACCCAGCGAGTGAGGTCTACCAGCCGGACAGCGGACCAGCGCTCCAACACCACTGCTCCGCCTCTACCAGTTCCGAAATGCTCCGCGCACCAAACCGACCATTACGCCTTGGATCACCAATTCCATAGCTGGAATCAAATCAGGATAATTTTCGTTCTCTGCTTTCAGAAAGGGGCGCTGTTTGTCCATGACATAACGCTTCAGTGTGGTTTCCCCATCGATCAGTGCTGCAACAATGTCCTGATCTCGTGGATCGCGATATTCCAAAACGACATGATCGCCATCGAGAATGTGTGCGCCAATCATGGATTCGCCCCGAACTCGCAAGGCATACGCTTTCGCATTCGGTCGGATACCGAGAGATTTCACATCTACGGAAAGCTTACCTTCAGTTTCAGGCTGGGTATCGTCGCTGTATCCTGCGGGAATGGATCCATAAATCGGAATGTCCACCAGAGGCTCCCGCTCGCTGTAATCGGAAAACATGATGGCACGGGCCCGACGCTTGTTGTCATCCCCCACCCGGGTAATCACCCCTTTTTTCTCCAGGGCCCGCAGGTGACTGACGGCGGCCGTTTGACTGGCAAATCCGAAATGCTCCTGAATCTCCCTCGTCGAGGGCATAAGCCCTTTCGAGCTGTGCTCGCTCTGTAAAAAATCGAGGACTTCCTGTTGTCGGTCAGTTAACTTCATATTTGAACACTGTTCCTCAGAACATGTAATAAATAATACTGGTCCGCAAGAGAAAAGTGCCGTTTATTTAAGGTTCCTTGAATTTCGAATCCAAAGTCTTCTGCCGGTTTCCGGATCTTCCTCTGCCTGCCTTGCTCACTGTGGCAACGCTATGCCTTGGTGTTCTAACGGCACAGGATTCGGTGGATGCTCCGGCTTCGAACAAGGAGGACACCGCGCCTCAGAAGCGGAGCTTCCGTCTCCAATCAAAAAGCAAGGCAGTGGCACCCCCTTCTGACGATTCCAAGAAGTGGCAGGGAGAAGAACTCGAGGAGGGAGCCTTGTCCGTCGGACTTGCGGGCGGTCAGTCAAAACTCCCGCCGGAACTGAAGGATCTCGCGCAGAAAGCAACTCTCGCGGCCTTGGGGCAGGACTGGGAAAGATCGAAAGAGTATTTTCTGGAGATGATCCAAAAGGCTCCCGACAATGCACTGGCCTACGCCAATCTGGCGGTGGCGGAGCATCAGTTGAAAAACACTCTCGCTGCCACTGCCAATCTAAAGAAGTCGCTGGAGATCAATCCTTCCATTGCGCGTAACTGGCAAACTCTCGGTCTTATTCAATATGAGAACGGAGATTTGAATCTGGCAATCTCCAGCCTGACGCGGGCGATTCATGAAGATCCGAAGGACGGCTACAATCGACTCTTTCTTGCTGCCGTTTTGCGAGATTATGGATGGGAAGATGCTGCAGTAACAGAATTGAAGCGCGCCTTGCAGTTGGACGAATCTATCGCCGATGCACATTACAA
Organism: uncultured Verrucomicrobiales bacterium; assembly: GCA_913058215.1. Lineage (GTDB taxonomy): Bacteria > Verrucomicrobiota > Verrucomicrobiia > Verrucomicrobiales > DEV007 > Arctic95D-9. The sequence goes on along the minus strand of CAJXQE010000230.1, from coordinate 9,518 downwards.
TCTGGCGCTGACCTACCTCAGCGAAATTCCACCCCGGACTGAACTGGCCCGGCGGCACTATTACTCTGCAATTGACCTTGGGTCTGAGCCCTCACCCGAGGTGGAGAAACAGCTCTCCCCCCCTGAATAAGGCCTTGTAGAATCAGAATTTTTACGACTTAGTCCGTCCTCGATAAACCTATGAATCGCACTCTCTTCACTATGTTTACCCAAGCTGTCAGTCGCGGTCTCGCAATTGCCGGTATGATAGCTTTTGTTGCGGCTTCGTTTTCAGGATGCCGATCCAATGTGCCACTTAACGACACCGCACAAAGCGGTGCAGCGGCTCCCCACAATTACCCTTCACCAGAGGGAGCAGGCGCAGCGCCCCGCCCCTTCGCCGCGGTCGGACCGGATGGATCTACGGCTCTGACTCCTATCAGTTTTAACAACCGCTCTGAGCCTGCCGCTCTTTCACGCCAGCCAAACATCGCTGCTAAATGCGCCATTCTCGTCGATAATCGCGGAAGAGTGGTTTTTGAAAAAAATGCCTCGGCCCGGGTGCCTACGGCCAGCACTCAGAAACTTCTTCTTGGAATTCTCATCGTCGAAGCCGGCAATTTGGGGAAATCCATTACCGTGCAAGATTCTGACACATGGGCAGAGCCGACAAAAATGGGCATCCAGACCGGCCAAACCTACACTCGCGAGGAGCTCCTCCGGGCTGTGCTCATCCGAAGCAGCAATGATATCGCCCGCTGCCTGGCTCGTGATCATTCCGGAAGCGTTTCCGCATTTGCCGCACGGATGACATCCCGAGCCCGTCAGTTGGGAATGAACAATTCATACTTCACGAATGCCAGTGGACTTCCCTCTCCTTCCGGACAGTACTCCACTGCTCGTGACATGGCGATTCTTGGAGCCGCGGCAATGCAAAAGCCATTCATCCGAAGCGCAGTCGGAACCCGGGCGCACATTTTCCGTTTCTCCAATGGAACAACGAAAACGGTCACCAATACGAACCGGGTCCTTGGATCTTTTCCCTATTGCACCGGTGCAAAGACCGGCTACACCAACGCCGCCGGTCGATGTCTCATTTCTTCCGCCTCCAATGGCGGAAATAGCTGCATCGCAGTTGTGCTCGGCAGCACTTCCGCCAATATCTGGCGCGAGTCTGAAGAATTGCTGAAGCTCGGCCTGGGGATGTGAGAGAAGATTACGCCTCAGGGCCTGTTCTTTACTCATCCCGCCACTGCCTACCGGATTTTACGGTTCCGGATACGAACTTGGTTCCCCCTTTCTTTTGAAAAGACGGGGTTCCGGAATTTGGCCTGTCTACTCTTATCGAGAAAGCTTCCAGGCAATCCCGTTTGCCGGGCCCTCCCGCTGCATCAGCAATGAGACACTGGTATCGGAAATCGCCGCGGCTGAAAAGATCCTGACAAACTCAGCTACTCCTCTTTCACCAGAGCAACACGAAACCCAACAGTTCGGTGTGCAAAAGTGGGAAGAGCATAGCCACGATTCGAAGCTCTCGCCGAACGTTCCATGTCCAGCCAACTCCCTCCGCGAAACACGCGCATTTCACCAGCGGTTGGCCCAACCGGATTCTTCGAGGAAAGACCTTCGTAGTTCACCTTGTAAAAATCCTGGCACCACTCCCAGACGTTTCCGTGCATATCGAAAAGACCGAATGCGTTCGCTTGAAAATTCCCAATCGCCTCAGCGCCCACATATCCGCCGATATTCCCCAACTCAAATGGGTCACCCGCATAAGGTTTCGTCGATCCGGCACGGCAGGCAAATTCCCATTGTGCCTCCGTCGGCAACTTGTAAGACCAGGTTTTTGGCAGTCCACTTTCCGCTCTTTCCTTTGCTGTCAGCTGTCGGCAAAAATCTACCGCACTTTCCCATGTGGTGTAATAAACAGGATGGCTTTTGCTGTCGCCGAATTGAGCGTCACCTTTAAATCCGGCCGCCTTCCTCAAGTCATGAATTGACTGCCCCATGATCGAGTTCCACTGACCTTGCGTTACTTCATTCGAAGCCATATGAAAAGGACTGAGCTCCACCTGCCGGACAGGCCTTTCACTGAAGTCCCCATTTCCGGTGCCATCTCCCATCTCGAAAACCCCGCCATTGAGATGAATCATCTGAATGCCCGCCTTGTTTTTAAAATTGGAAGCCGGAGGATCACCTTGACCGGCAATCGTCGGAGGCTTTGTATCCGGCATCTTCGGTGGTTTCACAGGAGGTGGCGGTGGTGGTTTTGTCGACGCCTGCTTATTGAAGACAAACTTGATCCCTTTGAAACCGAGCTTGTTGTATTCCGCGGGCAACTGCGTGTTATACCGACTGTCTTCCTGTTTTCGCTTCACAGAAGTCGCGTTCACCTCGTCCCTCGTTTTCGCGAACACTTCCATCACACTCAGGTCCGGTTCGATTAAATTTCTAGAAAGAATCTCGGTAAATAGACCATCATTCGCAACTTGGCCTGCATCCGCGGAATAGCTCACCAGCATTCCGAGAGGAGCGGATACCCGCGCCAGTCCACGCCCCCCGCCCAGTGAACGGGTTTTACTTCCGTCACTCACTTCAATCGGATTATTCCGGCAGGCATCGAGCACCAGCAGTTTCAGATCGGCTTGCGTCAACTCGATCTCGTCCATCACCAGATTGAGAGACAACATCTTCCGACGAAGTCGTCTTTTGGTTGATTCCACCCCGGTTTCGATATTGTCAGCAATGGTTGAATCGGAGGTGAGCAGGAAGTTTTCCCCGTGGTATTCAATTCCGTGCCCCGCAAAATAGACCATAGCGCACTCCGCTTTTTTGGACGAGCCCATGAAGACATCGATGGCATCGAGAGCATTATCGAGAGTAGGATCTTCCAGAAGCTGAACCTCAAACGAAGGGGTCAGCTTTTTCAAAGCCGCAGACATGATTCGTGCATCACGCACCGCCCCGTCCAGATCGGGAACGTCGTCCGAATCATAGTTGTCGACTCCGATGACCAGAGCCACCCGGTCAGCAGCTACGCCGGTTAAAACTGTCGATGCCGCGAGAAAGGCTGCTGCTGCAATAGTACTAAAAAGTTTTCGTTTAATCATGGCTGCCACCTCATTTCTACGAGGATAAAATTCTTCAATTCTTCAAGGGGTGGCTGAGACGGATCACTTAACGCAATGTTCTGCCCTTCCCCTTCTCTGAAAATCAATCGGATATGCTCGCTGCCGGGCGCATCCACTACAACACCTCCGACGTCTGTCTCCAGCCCCACAAATATCCCCATCGGATACTGCCTTCCAAAAACCCGACCAAAAGTATCGCCGGTACTGACTCCGCTTTTCATCTGAATATTTGTCGAACGCGCTTCAAAGGAACGTTTATCGCCTGTTCCGAAATCGGTGAGAAACAGTACCTCAGTCGAGCCCTGCATGACTTTGAATCCGGGATAACTATCGCCCTCCTCAGAGATGGAACCGGGCATCACCCGAAATCCAGCGAGCTTTTGCTTTAGAGTGGCGAGATCCAGTGGGGTTCTTTCATTGACTCCCATAGCTCCTCCTTCCTCCATCACCGCAGCAAGAATTCCGTCCTCGGTTCCATTGTCTTCCAATTGGGGTTCAATCAACATGTCCGGAAGACCCTTGCTCGCAAAAAAGGCGCGGTCATAGGTCTGAATCATTCTCTGACTCATACTGGCAAATTCCCCGTAGGTTCCATCGCAGGCCCGTCTCAACCAGAAGCGCAGAGCCGTTAGCATTCCGAGCTGACGCTCAAAATCATTGCTGTATTGATTCATCAATTGGTCTGCAATCTCCCCTTCCAGCAGGTAATAACCGCCCTCCGGAAGCGTCTGATTGGCAATGCGATTCAAATACCCCTGCTTCTGACGCTCCAACTCCTGAGGATTCGATTCCCAATAGACGAGTGCCTCCTGGAAGTCGTGCAGAGTTGAGCGGAATTTGATATTGTAGAGAACCTGAGTCGCCGCAACAAAAGCAGGGACCTGAAGAGCTGAGGTTACCTCATCGTTGACCATCGCGATAGAAATCGGGTCGTAACGACCGAAATCATTCTGTGCATAAGTGTCCACCTGACCGCGCATATGAGGGCCAGTCAGGAAAAGCGGACGACGAATGATCAATTCAAGTGCAGTTGGATTCAGCGCCCCACCAAATTGATTGTATAGAAAAACCGAGCCGCTTGAATCGCAGGCTGTATCGGTCTGCAGATATTCATCCAGTGCCGGAGGAGCGCTCATCCACTGCATTGCCTGCGATTGCACTACTGCCTTTAACGCCTCCCATGAAGATGGCGAAGGAATGTAATCCGGAAGAGTCGACGAAATGACCGAGGACTGGCCTGTTCCATAGTCGAATTGAAACGCCATATGAACGTAGGCATTATTGCGATCCCCTTCAAATTTCGACTCGATCCGATAATCGGCATCCACATTGCCGTTGTCCGTGATCGAATTGATCTGGATAAATCCGTTCGCTTCATTCGAATCGATCACATAAGGATGGTCCACTTTCTTCATCGCTTCGATCGCGACCTGAGACGTCATCTCGCCGAGATCAGCAAGCTTTACGAGTCCGCTGCCTCCGATTTTATAAAGTCCGGCGAAGGGAGAGTACCAGCGGGCGTCCTCTCCATAAACGAGGACACCCGATGAGGGAGCCCATTCTGCCCAGGCATACATTCGTCCTGTCGGATCAAACTCCCCGTCCAAATCCCCCTGAATCGCTCCATTTGTAAGCGAAACCAGATGAGTTTTCACCACCGGAGCCCCAAGACTGTCGTAGTAAGCGTAGCGATCATCTTCCCACAAAAACCAATTCGGTTGGGCAATCCCCTCAAATGAAAATGCCACGGCATATTGTCCATCCGGAGAAAGAGTATCGAGAAGGATCCGGTAAGGTAAGCTCTCCAGCCGGGGAGCCCCTTGCGGCCGCATCGCCAAGGCATTGGATATTTTGGCAATCTCCATTCCCTTCTCCTGCTTTGCTTCATAAAGACTGATCGCATATTCGGGATCCAAATCGTCGAGCGTCTCGTGCGGCACATTTGAAATATCAAGATTCCCGCTGTTCTGAAAGGTCTTATGGCGGGACATCTCCCGAACGACCTGCCCCTGGTTCATGTAGTATCGCAACTCGTTGACATCGACCTGCCCCTCTTCTCCCCGCCATTCGGTTTTCTCATAAACAAAAACGATCTGATCACCCTGCATCCACATTTCCTGAACTTCAGTACTGTCTCCCGCATACAGTTCATTCCGGGTCTTTGCGTAGCCCGTTTGATGATCCACCCAGATCGTCACATCGCCGATTCCATAATCACTCTCTGCATGATTAGCATTCATCTGCATAGTCTCCATCCGGGACAGAGAGTTCTCGATATGGTTAAATTGCTCCACGACCTGTGTCACAATCTCGTCGGTGCTCTGAGCAGACAGATGCAATGGCGTAATCCACAACGCGCAAAGCGAGGCAGTCAAAAGGAAGCTTTTCAATTTTTTACGGTTCATTTCAGTTCGCTTCGTCATCGAATTAACCCTCGAAGGTTAACGATTCAACCCTGTTTGGTTGACTCCACCATTTAAAAGGACCACGCTCTGTATGTCCAGTGGAATACTCGTCAAGCGAGCTGCTTCGAAGAAGCGGTATCCATCTGGCAAAACTATCGACATCAGATAACTATCCTGACGAAAAAATGATCCGGCTATTTTGGCTCTTTTCTGCGCTTCTTTTCATTACTTCAGGCTCCTTGATGGCGCAGGATACCGAGCCGTCCCGCCCGAACATCGTCGCCATTCTCTGTGATGATCTCGGATATGGAGACCTGGAAAATTACGGGCACCCCCATATCAAAACGCCCCACCTGAATCAGATGGCTGACGAAGGGATCCGCTTCACTTCGTTTTACTCAGCAGCTCCGGTTTGTTCACCTTCGCGAGTCGGACTGCTCACCGGACGCACCCCGAACCGGGCGGGAGTTTACGACTGGATTCCTGAATCCGATCCTGACAAACCGCTGAAGAGTTCCCGCAACCTCGTTGAAATGCGAAAAGAGGAATTCACCATTCCCCGGATGCTGAAAGATGCTGGATACGCCACCGCCATGAGCGGGAAATGGCACTGCAACGCCATGTTCAACTCCGAAAAACAGGCTCAACCGGGAGATCACCATTTCGACCACTGGTTCGCAACCCAGAACAACGCTTCACCCAGCCACGAGAATCCGGTGAATTTCGTCAGGAATGGAGAACCAGTCGGAAAGATCGAGGGATATAGCTGTCAAATCGTCGCTGACGAAGCCATTTCCTGGATGCAGTCTCATCAGAAGAAAAACCCGGATCAACCCTACTTTCTCTACGTCGCCTACCACGAACCTCACGAGCCAGTGGCATCACCTGCTGACCTCGTTACCTATTACGAAAAGAGCGGGGCGAAGAATCACGACGAAGCACAGTATTTCGCCAACGTCGCGAATCTGGACAGCGCCACCGGAAAAATCCTCGCGGCAATCGACGAGCTGGGAGAACGGGAAAACACCTTAGTCATTTTCACTTCAGACAACGGACCGGAAACCCTGAGCCGCTACAAAGGAGCGAAGCGAAGCTACGGCAGCCCCGGAGAGCTTCGGGGGATGAAGCTTCACACTCACGAAGCCGGAATTCGCGTTGCTGGAATCATGCGTTGGCCTTCAGCAATCAAAGCCGGCCAGGTTTCCGATACGCCGGTATGCTCCCTCGATTTCCTCCCAACCTTTGCTTCTCTGTCAGGAGGAAAAATCCCGGAAGGGCGTCACCTTGATGGAGCTGATTTTTCTCCGGCACTCTCTGGTGATGCGATCGGACGCCATCAGCCTCTCATGTGGGTGTATTACAATGCCATCAACGGGGCCAAAGCGGCCATGCGTCAGGGAGACTGGAAAATTCTGGGTTCGCTGGACGGTGGAGAATTTCCCAATTTCCAGCAGATCGACGAGTCTACTATCAGCAAACTGAAAGCAGCCAAACTCGGTGACTTCGAAGTCTACAATGTCCGGGATGATATCGATGAATCCGAGCCACGTGCCCCTGGAGTTCAGCAACTCGATGGAAGATTTCAGCAACTTTACAAACAGATTCTCAATGATTCCCATGTCTGGCCGAGACTGCAGAAATAATCGCCACCAAATCCCGTCGTGAATATTCAACTCAAGAAAAAGCTCTTCTATCCTGTCACCGACGGACTCTCAGATTACTTGCGCTCGTTCGGACGGTTTTTTGATATTCCAGTGGTTTACGAAGACTTGCACCGTTACTCCGAGCTCTTTCCCCTTTTCGACAAAGACGGAAACGATACCCTTTGGAAAACCGTTCATTACGATCCTGAAATCAGGACGGAATTGAACAACCGTCTCATTCAGATTTACTCCATGCTGAAGACGGGCAACGTTAAAGTCGGCGAGCACCTGTTCATGGAACGGGTCGACTTTTGTGACTTCGGAAACTCCCGTCCATTTCGTATCCGGATTGTCAATCAATTCAACGACAACTACGATCATTTCTACGTCAAAATCGCAGATGCCTCGCGGATCTACGGACTCGAAGCCGAACACATCCTGTCCCCCAACCGGATCAATTATCTCGTGAACGGAACCACTCTGATCGAGGAGCACATTGCCGGAGTTCCCGGTGATGTTTTCATCGAAAACTATCTTGATAAGGAAGAAACCAACCGGGTTCGGGTGGCCAAGGAATTTGTGAAATTTAACGAGCGCTCATTTATCCGTCTGCTGGGGGATATGCGCAGCTACAACTACGTTGTGGACATCACACCTGACTTTGAGGAAACCCAGTATCGCGTCCGCGCGATCGACTTCGATCAGCAGAGCTACGAAGGCAACAAGCAGATGTATCTCCCCCAGTTTTTCATTGAAAACCAACTCGTTGTCGAGATGTGCACTTCCCGGCTCAACTACCAGACGATGCGGCAGTATCAGGATGAAGAACGCACACTCGTCAGCCGTCGGATTGCGGTGGCCAGCCGACGCCTTGAGGAGTTCTGGAAAAAATTCACCGTCGAAGATCTCGCCCCACAGGAAAAAGTTCTTCAACTCCGGGAGGAATTGAACGAATACCACGAAGTGAACGAGTTTTCTCAATGCGAAACGATGGGCCAACTAACGAAGAAAAACGTGGAAGTGTCGCTCGCCAAAACGAACACCTAGGGAATTAGTAATTCCACATTGAATCTTACCCCTTGAACGTTCAACCTTGACCTTTTATGTCCAACACCGCCCACTTTATAAAGGCCTTTCTCCGCAACACCGGACAGGTCGGTGCGATCGCCCCGAGTTCTCCGCAGTTGGCTCAATTGATGGTCGACTGGTTCGACTGGAATGAGATTCGAAGTGTCGTGGAATACGGTACCGGAACGGGAGTTTTTACCGGAAAAATTGAGTCAGTCCGCCATCCGGAAGCCAACTTTTTCGCCATCGAGATGGATCCCGAACTCGCCCGTATCACTAGTGAACGCTTCCCGGACGTGACGGTTTGCAATGACTGTGTAACCAATGTCAAAGCCCTCTGCGAACAAGCCAAAGTGGATACGGTCGATGCGATTCTTTGCGGGCTTCCCTGGGCCTCCTTTCCCGATGTCCTTCAGGACGAATGCCTCGACGCCATGTTCGATGTTCTCCCGCCGGGAGGAAAATTCGCAACCTTCGCTTACTGGCAGGGGCTCTTGCTTCCCGCCGGCCAGCGATTCAAAAGGAAATTGAAAGAGCGTTTCAGCGAAGTTCACTTCAGCCCCACCGCGTGGAAAAATTTGCCGCCGGCTTTTGTCTATCGGTGCGTTCGATGAATTCTGAAAAGGTATCCCCTTCCAGGCCAGTGACTTTTCAACCATCTGAATTCGCCACTCAAAAAGAAGTGATGCCCTTTGAGCATACTTCTTTCCGAATCAAATTTTCGACCGGATCAATCCCGGTTTTGCCCATTGCTATCCAGCTTTCGCCACCGCAGCCTGCATTTTCTCCAGACCGACTTTCGCGCACTCCAGCGCCGGCATGGCCCAGTATTCTTTGTTGAAGAGCTCAAGCGACAAAGCGGGATAGGCGCCGATGGATTTGAAATTCTGCAATATCTGCGTGATCGGAGCGATACCGTCACCGGGATAAACGCGATCGGAATCCTTGATTGTCTCGCGCGGCGGATCAGCAGGATAATCGTTCATGTGATAATTCAGCAGCGTTTTCGGCCCCATCAGAAGAATCGATTCAAAAGAGGATCCACCCTTGTAGGTGTGATAGACATCACCGAGGAAACAGGCTTTGGGGTGTCCGGCGCGAATGGCGACATAAAGCGCTTTTTCAACCGTGCCGATGATAGGATGTCCGCCCCACATTTCGACCTGGGGAACGACTCCCATTTCATCGCCGAGCTCGAGAAGAGCACGATAGCGTTCTGCTGCTTCGTCCAGAGAAATGTCATCATCCTGTCTCTTATACACATCTCCGAGCCCACGAGACCGAGGCTGATC
>CAJXQE010000229.1 GCA_913058215.1 uncultured Verrucomicrobiales bacterium | reverse complement strand
GGTCTCGTGGGCTCGGAGATGTGTATAAGAGACAGGCACAAAGCTCCCCTCTAGAATTCTCGGAGCCGGTAACTGCGCCGGAATCCAGACAAATTCGGATCTCGACTTGTTGTCCTTCAGCTTTGCCCGTGTCTTCTCCTCCCAGGCTTCCTGACCATCCGTTTTTAACATCGAGATTTTTTTCCGAAGTTCTTCAATCTCCTGAACCAGCTCCCGGTCGCGAATGGATCTGGATTTATCGCCGTGCACGTAATGCAAAGGTTCACGACGATCTCCCGGTGTGTAGACTCCTGCCTCAACGAGGTCATCGAAGAATGCTCCCAAACTGTAATAATCTTTCGCAGAAAATGGATCGAATTTGTGGTCGTGACACTCAGCGCATCCGGTTGTCATCCCCATCCAAACCGTGCCGAGCGCGCGAACATGTTCGCCTTTTAATTTATACAGCTGCTCTTCTTCGATCGCACCCGCCTCGCAATTGGTGTTCACGATTCGATTGTATCCTGATGCGATCAATTGATCATCGGTAGGCTTGGGCAAAAGGTCTCCCGCCAGTTGATGAATGGAAAACTGATCGAAGGGCAGGTTTTGCTGAATTGCCCGAATGATCCAGGCGCGATAGGCCCCGGACGCAATCGGCTCGTCACTAACAAAGCCACTGGTATCCGCCCAGCGGACCAGGTCCAGCCAACGCACCGCCTGATGCTCGGCATAGGAGATTTCGCTCATCCATCGATCGCGAAGCTTAAGGAAGGCATCCTCTGAGGGATCTTTTTCAAAAGCAGTGACCTCCTCAATCGTCGGGGGCAGCCCTCTGAGATCAAAGCTGAGCCGTCGAATTCTATCCCGTGGAGTGGCCTGAGCAAGCGGAGTCACACCCTGATTTTTCCACTCGGCTTCGAGAAAGGCGTCGATCGCATTGTCACCTTTGCTCTTTTCCTGAACATCGGGTCGGCTCAATTCCTGCCACGCCCAGTGCTCCTGATATTCCGCTCCCTGTTCGATCCAGCGTTTGATTAGCGCCTTGTCTTTTTCTGAAAGATTCTGCTCCGACTCCGGTGGAGGCATGATTTCATCTGGATCTGTTGAGCTGATACGAGCAACAAGCTCCGAGGCACTAATATCTTCAGCAACCACCGCGTGATATCCTCCGAGATCTGCGCGAGCTCCCTCAGCCGTATCGAGACGAAGATCCGCCTTCCGGTTTTTTTCATCAAAACCGTGACAGTAAAAACAGTTCTCACTGAGAATCGGCCGGATGTCGCGATTAAACTCCACCCGATCCTCAGCAGTCGAGATGGTCGAAAGTCCGACAAAGACAAAGAACAAGATTTTGGCAGGGCTCATAAACACGAATAGAATTTAATCGGGCTTCACAAGGAGTCTTGTAGCAAGCTCTTCATTTTTTGGTATGATTCGACCATGCCTCTCTCTTTAAACCAAGAGTTCTTCAAACTCAATCCTGCAGCTACCGGCTTTCTCGACCTCTTTGAGTTTCTACCCGGAATAGTCTTTTATGCCAAGGATAGATCCAGTTGCTATGTCGCGGCCAACTCCACCATGCTGGCGACCAAGCGTCTGACAAGCCCTTCAGAACTTCTGGGACGATCTGACCGGGATTTTCATCCACCTGCCCTTGCAGAGGCCTACATTGATGAGGACCGGAGCATCATGGAAACAGGAAAACCACTCGCCAATCAAGCCTGGTTTGTGATCGATCTCAGCGGCAGGCCGGGCTGGTTCCGTTCGAGCAAAGTTCCTCTTCACGATGCCGATGGATCCGTTATCGGACTTGCCGGTGTCAGGTATGCAATTTCAACGCCAGAAGATCGGGCACAACAGTTTCAAAACCTTGTCAGTGCTGTTCATTATCTTGAGAATAATTACACAGAAAGTATTTCCTCCTCTGAATTGGCGAAACTCGCAGGGATGTCAGTGACACACTTTAACCGTCGCTTCTCCGAAATATTCAGGCTCTCGCCGAATCAGTTTTTGATTTCGCTGCGAGTCGAACGAGCCCGCTATCTCCTTTCAATGACAGGAATGCCAATTGCTGAGATTGTGTCTGAAACGGGATTTTATGATCAGAGTCATTTCACCCGGCACTTTCGAAAGCTGACCGGGATGACTCCGAAGAAGTACAGACAGCAGTATCGCGGCTGAAGAAAAGGCCAGCTCTGCGGAAAGCGGATGAAGACACGAAAGTCCCTTCCCCCTCTCTGTTGACTCCCGCCCCGCCGAAGTCCACGATTCACCATGCTTCGTTTTGCATTTCCTCTTCTTCTTCTATCTTTTCTAGAAACCATCGTAGCAGGAGAATTGACTTACGCCCCTGCTCCCGTCGATAACCCTTTGAAGGGACTTGTCCCCTATCTTTCTGCACCGAATACGGAACGCTTTCCACACAGTTTGAAGTTTCAGTATTTCTCCCTCAAACAGCTGAACTCCGCGAAGGACACTTACGACTGGTCCAAGCTCGAAAGCGCACTGACAAAGTCGCAGGATGCAGGATGCCAGATGATCTTGAGAATCTATCTGGAGTATCCCGGCAAAGAGAGTGGTATGCCCGATTTTTTGATCGATGAAGGAGTGAAACTCACTGAGTGGGAAGCAGACGGATCGAAGAACCTGACACCTGACTATGAAGATCCGCGGCTCCGCGAGGCACTCACTAAATTCATCACTGCATTCGGTGAGAAATACGACGGGGATCCCCGAATCGGGTTTATCACCGTGGGACTTCTAGGAATGTGGGGTGAATGGCACAACTATCCCCGGACTGATTTGTGGGCATCTAAAGAAACTCAGGTTCTCGTTCTGAATGCTTTTGAAAAATCGTTCTCAAGGACCCGCCTTCTTTTGCGATATCCGGCCGGTCCGAATAATCCGCATATGGCGAAAACGATAGATCGGCCCTTTGGATATCACGACGATTCTTTCTCGTGGGCAACTTTGAAGACCGGGAAACCGGAAGATGACTGGTATTTCCTCAATAGTTTGGAAAAGGCCGGAGGACTCAATACCTGGAAAAAGCATCCGATCGGAGGGGAAACTAGACCGGAGTTGTGGCCTACATTTTTCACGGACACAAAACATGAGAGAGATCAGGGATTTGACCGCTGCGTTCAGGAAACCCATGCAAGCTGGCTCTTGGATTCCGGTGTCTTTGACGCAAGGTTTGATCTGCCGCCGAAACGTCTCGAACGAGCCACGAAGTCTGTTCAGAAAATGGGCTACGAATTCTATGTTTCCAGCTGGGAGTATCGCGGTGGTGGCGTCGAGCTTAGCGTAGAGAACCGGGGAAACGCACCGTTTTACTACAACTGGCCGCTTATCCTTGAAGTTTATGACGCCGAAGAAAAACTGATCTCAACTGCTCAATCAGTAAGCAATATCTCCACCCTGCTACCCGGCGAGAGTGCCATCTGGTCTTTTTACAAAGTGGAGGGGCTTAACGAAGCAAGCTACCGGGTCCGAATTCCGAACCCGATGCCGGGCGGAAAATCACTTCGGTTTGCCAACGAAACGGAAGGCAACATGGGCTTGATCCTGGGCACTCTTGCAGATGGAATGAAAAAAGATTGAGAAAAAGACAATAATTATACGGGTCCCCTTGTTTCCCTTTTTGAACAGGCAAAGAAACAACAACTCACCCGATTCATTCCCATGAAATTATTTTACCAGCTCAGTCTCACCATTGTCTTGACCATCGCAGTTGGCGGTTCAGTAAAGTCGGCAGACGAGCCGTCCTATATTTTTCTCTCAGCCCCTTCCGTGAAGGACAATTATTATCGTCCGAAATTTGATGAGCTCATCCATTTTTACGACGGATTCATCAAGCGGGCCGCACCGGGAGATGTCCCTGTGGTCGTCGCAGATGCGGCGACGATTGCAGAGATAGGAAACCGGCTTCCCCGCCGCAATCTTCTCGAAGGGAATGCCCGTGACGTTTGGGTCAGGGATTCCGGTGTGATCCAGACCACCGCCGGAATCTTTAAGACTCAGTTCCGACCTGCCTACCTGTCCGCTTCCGATGCAAAGTATATCGAAGACGGCTTTCTCAGTTGGTTCCGCGGTCTTCAGTTCCCCTTTGAACACATCGACATCAAACTGGATGGGGGTAATTTTTGTCACAACGAAGGAAACCGGGCCGTGACCACGCAGCGGGTTCTCGATGACAATCCCGGTGTGTCGGAAGCTCAGCTTAAAAACCTTGCCCATAGCAAAATGGGAATCACTGAACTGGCCATTCTCCCGGAAGAGGCTGGCGACACCACGGGCCATGCAGACGGGATGATCAAATGGCTCGCTCCCAATAAAATTGCCCTGAACAACTACACCAACCGCACATTTAAAACTCAAGTGACGCAGGTGCTGGAAGAGGCTTTTCCGGGAATCGAAATTGTCTCCATGCCGTGGAATCCGACCAGGCGATACTGGAGAAGTTTCGCAGACGGAACCGGCATTTATGTCAATGCCATGACCACTCCCAATGCGATCTATGTTCCGGTTTATGGTTTGGCAAGTGATCCCGGAGCACTCGAAGTTTTTCGAGCCCACGCTGACCGTCGTGTGATCCCGGTGAAGGTCTCCCCCGATATTGCCGTCATGGGAGGCGCGGCCCGCTGTCTCAGCTGCCAGGTTTCCGGGGCTCCCGCTGCTCAAGCTCTGGTACCGGGTGCCGGTCGCCCTTCCGTTCTCATTCAGTCCCCTCGTATTGGAAAAAAGGTCGGTAGGCGAATCCTTGTCTCAGGTATCGCACGTGATGCGGACGGTATCAGTGATGTTCGATTTGCCGTCGGAAATAAAACAGGCCGTGCCCGACTCCGCAAAACCACAGGGAAATGGTGGTTCACCCTCAGGCCCGACCGTAGAAAACGGAACACACTTGTCAGGGTATACGCATTCGACAAACCCGGAAGTATTGGTTTCAAAACCCGAAAATTTCGGACTCGCTGACCCGGCGACTATTCCGCTCATCTGTCATGACCAACTCTGATCCGGAGACAGCAACTGAAATCGAGTTGCTCGAAAAGGCTCAGGACGGGAGCGACAAGGCCATGCACCAGCTAATCCAATCCTATGAAGGTCCTTTATTCGGCTTTCTCTTGAACCGGCTTCGCAATCCTTCAGATGCAGAAGACTGCGCGCAGGACGTGTTTCTGAAGATGATCGCTGCCCTGCCAAAATACGAAAATCGGGGACAGTTTCGAGCGTGGCTGTATACAATCGCCCGAAACGAATCCCTCAACTTTCTGAAGAAACGGGGAAAGAGAGAAGAGACAATCTCGCGTGAGCCTGTTTCAAGCGATCAAACTGACCTTGCCACTGGAAGCATTACCCTTGATCAGAAAGAACGTATCCTCGCCATTCGGGAATGCGTGGAGGATCTCCCTGAAAAGGAAAATGACGTTCTTCAACTGCGGCTCAGTGACGATATTACTTTCCGGGAAATTTCAGAGGTACTCGGTCGGCCTCTCAATACAGTCCTGGGCCAAATGCGAAAAGCATCTGCACGTCTCGAACTCTGCTTACAAGGAAAGGGAATCAATTGAATCATGACAGATGAAGAAGAGGAGATGATGCTTCTGCTGTGGAGCGGAGAACTCGAAGGAGAGAAATTGAAGGCTGCCGGCGACTTTCTCGAATCCAGCGCCGAAGCAAAGGAATTGTTCGATAGACTGGACCGTCAGGGACGTCACATGAATGAGCTCTCCCCTGACTTGATAGCTGTTCCCCGCTTTGCGGTTCGACTGGTCCCTTTGAAGAAAAGACCAACCGTCCTGTTCAAGAGGATTGTTGCCGTCTGCTCAATTGCCGCGTGTATCGTGTTATCCGTTCTGCTCATCCCCGAAAAGACTGAACCCGGAAACGGCCCACTGGTGAACTTTCCCACTGCAATCAGCCCGGTCCTTCGACCTTCCAGGTCCAACGCCTTAAGTCTTTCTATTTCAATCCTTGAACGCGAAGCCGCTGCCCTCGCGTCCAGCACCACCTCTTTCCGCAACAAAGAATCATGAAATCGTTTTTGATTATATTTATTACTTACTCGCTCTCATTGCTTTCAGGCCGATCCGGCGAGAGCGAAACTTTGAAGTTTCTACAGGAATCGGCGCCGGATGTTCATCAGGAACTTGCCCAACTCAAGATCGCAGAGCCAGACGTTTACAATGAAACCCTGAACGAGGCAGTGGAAATGCATGCCGAATACAATCGGGTCATCAGATTCAGCCGGAAAGGAGCCGCGGCATATCTGGAAATGTATTTAATAGATTTCGATGCCGTTTGGTATTCGGACGAAATCGCCAAATCCCGCGACAAATTGAAGATCAATGAGTTGACCGAAGAATTATCAAAACTCATTTCCGATTCATTCGATCAATGGATGATTTATGAGCAGGAAAAGTTGAAAAAAATCGCAGCGGATCTCGAAGTTGCCGCGAAAAACCTCGATCAGAACGCGCGAAACAAATCCGAAATCGTGAAGGACGACACCCATACTTTGATTGAGCAGAGTCGTGAATACCTCAAAAAATCCAAAGCGCCATAACTCCGGATAACAATTTCGTTTCAACTTTTTTAGGACGGATTCCGGAAGACTGACAAATAGACAAACGGACCCATACCATTACTATAAAACTGCGCTCTCGGGATTTCATTTCCCGAGCATGGCCTCAGCTAAGTTAATCACTTCCCCCTACTTTAACCAATACTCCTCTTTTTCACCCGCAGGATCTCAGAGTCGTCACTGAATGAACCGGATATTTCCAATACTCCTTACAGTCTTCGGACTCGTGGCCCCGTGTGGTGCCCAGACTGCGTTTCCTTCCGCTGTGGAGCCGGGCCTGAATCCTAAGCTCGTCAAACATTGCCAGCCGGGTGCCTGGGGAAATCTCGAATATTACGAGATCATCCTGGAACCGCCTACCGATTCATTGTGGTCATCCTTGTTGAGCGAAGTCTCCGTCTGGCCCTTTGCCGATTCCACAAAAGAAGAGGCACTGGAGGAGCTGAAAAATGCCGGGTTCAGCCCGGATATGATCACGGAGGCGTCGGAAAATGGCATCTGGAGCAATCAGGGGCGGGGAATGGCGTTCACCCCGTCGGACAAGTTCATTGAAAATTCCAACAGCAAACAGCGCATTGCCTTGCTGGAACTTTTCACAAAAGCAGATCCCAACTTTCCCAACCGGGTTCTAATGAACGTAGAAGGAGCAGATCTCAGCATCATCTCCCACGGGATCGCTCCCGAGACATTGAAAGTATTGGAATCAGTCACTTTCATGAAGAACGGAACCCTGAGCTTTTTTGATCGCCCCTATTTGCTGAGGAAAATGCCCACACTTGAGACGAAACAGAATCTGATCCGGGCGATCAGTCGGACAAAGGGACTCGTCGTACGCCTTTCAGTCGATCCCACTTCAAATCTGGATGGACTGGCTGACTACTGGAGTGCCGGCGGAAACAATCGAAGTATCCTTCCTCTACTCCATGGAATCCGCGCAACCTCTCGCGTTTCGAAGATCGATATCGTCCATTTACTGCCCCCGACAGCTAAAAAATATCTGAATACGTTTACGAGGGACTCAGACATGATGCCAGATGACTCGCCGGACTGTTTTTGGACCTGTATGAACTTCTTCGAGAAGAACCCGTCCAACCGGGTCATGGACACGCTTTCACTGGGGCATTACATCAACGAAGACTTTAAGATGGCACAGCCACCCCTTCGATTCGGAGATCTTTGTGTGATCTATGAGCGCTCCAACGGCGCCTTTGTCCACAGCTATGTCTACATCGCCGACGACATTGTTTTTACAAAAAATGGAATGAGCAGCCTTCGCCCTTACGCCCTGACAGAGGCCAGTCAGATGCTCTCGATCTATGAACCGGACTCCGATCGATACCTGGAAGTCTACAGAAGAATCCCCGATTCCTGATTGAACTTTTTATGAGGCTCCTTCAGTTACTTTTCTGCATATCGGTGTGGATTGCAGTCCCCAATGCAGAGTCACAGACGAATCTGGAGGGTTCTGCAATCACCTTTTCAGAGGATCGCGAAGTCATCAAGGGCAATCCCGGTCTCTGGGGAGAGATCGAATCGTATTACACCTTCCTTGAGCCACCGCTTGAAACCATTGATTTGATAACTATTCCGTCGGAGCAGACGGAATGGCATTTCTTTGATATGTCACTTCTCCAGTTGGACGCATTTCTAGGGTCGGCAGGAGTTACTCCACAACAGCACTCCGCCCTGATGGACCCTAGCCGAATCTTTTCGAATGGAGAACATCACCGCCTTTTCCCCACTCCGGAAGTCATCACCACACTTTCTTCCGCCTCCAGAAATACGATTTACCGTGTTCTGGGCCAATGGGAGGAAAACCCGTTTCATCATAAACCATTTTTCATCGAGAATCCGAATCTGAGTCAGTGGTTTTACGGAACAGGACTCGAAACCTCTCAACTGCAGTCGATCGCCCGCCTTGTTTACGGAAGCTCCAATTCGGGATTGTTGTTCTCCGATCTCCCTTACCTTTTGAGGGATATTGAGAGCGGCAGCGAGGAGAAAAAACTTCTAACAGCCCTCTGCCGTGTTCGAACACTCGTTCCACGAATTCGAATTTCAGACTCTGACAATTTCGAAAACATTGCGAGATACTGGACATCAGGATACAGGAACAAGGATATTCTTCCGGTGATGGAATCTGTCATCAAGACAGAAGGCGTAGAGATGTTGGACATTGCCCACCTGCTCCCACCAACCCCCAGGAAACACCTTTTCACTTTCCCTGGAACCAATGAAGGGGTCAGCGGCCGCTATCCGGACTGGCTCTGGACATCGATTAATTTTTTCAATTTTATCCCGCTATCCAGATACGCTGATTCCACGTCAGGCACGGAGTATTTTCATAAGAATTATGTGCCCATTCCAGCTCCGGAACAATTCGGTGATCTGATTCTTGTCCGCAAGGAGAGCAACGGGGAATTTCTTCATGGCTGCATATACATCGCGGATGATATCGTCTACACCAAAAACAGCGCCAGCCTTTTCTCGCCCTGGGTTCTATCGAGAATAAAGAACCTTATCCCTCTGTTTTCCCGTTTCGGAAAACTGGAGGTCATTGCCTATCGATTAGAAGTCGATGCTCCTTGAGGGCTGATCTCGAGTTTTATTCTCAAAATCATACCATTAAAGCTCCTTTGTGAGTTTTTATGGCTTTTATATTTTTCTTGCTAATTATTAATTTATGCTTAAATTCAGTATAAGTTAATAAATTTTTAGCAAGTATGAAAATCTCCCAACTCACCACCCTTGTTATTGTTTCGTCATTCTCAGCCTCTGGTATTTTCACCTCCTGCTCCACCCCCGCAACAGCCACGAGTGACGAACTTCCCCAACTTTTCGGTTTTCTTGATACATCGGAGAAAGTCAACAAGCCCTCCCGCCCGGACAGACCAACGCGTCTCGAACTGAACCGGGAGCGAAAAGAAACGGAACGACTCAAGGAAATTGCGAGCCGCCCGACTTCCCGCAAACCGACATCAGATTCAGTAGTCGAGGTCGATGCTCCCGAGCGGAATTTCGAACTGGAAAGCGAAATGCCTGAAGAGCGAGCTCCCGCTGATGAGGTCGAAAAGCTCAAAACCGCAAAGGCAGATCAGCCTCCTGCGTCAAAACTACCAGGTAACTCAATCAAACGCACCTGGGATGTCGATGAGCTGAAGTCAGCGAAAATCAACATTGGCGACATCTTCAGCGAGAAAAAAGGGATGCGCATTAGAAAGTCCGCCAGCATCAATGACGCCTTCGAAGACGACAATAACGAAGCGAAGAAGGGGTTCTTTTCTTCAATCACCAAAACTGAGTCATATAAAGTCCCACTTACTATTTCCCAGGAAGAGCTGGGCGAATTAAAACAGAAAGTAAAAAAGAGTTCACCGCTCCCCAGCCGCAGTGTAGCTCTCGATTTTGAAAGTCGTAAAAGATCGGCGAAACCGGAAGATCTTGAGATTCTCTTTGGCAAACTCACTTCAGGCTCGGTCCCCGAACTTGAGAAAAATAAGAAGACAGAGGCGAAACTCAATCAGCGTCTTACTGAAACGAAAGAGCGCCTCGCGAAGGGAGAAAAACTTTACGTAGTCACTGGAGTAACAGAATCTGACGCCCTGTCGGCCAACTACCCGGGCGCACCAGTGGGAACACGTGACGCAGAACCAATTAAGAACGCAGTCGAGACCATGTTTCCACAACTGGATGAGCTTGAGGCTTCAAAGGATGGTGAAAAAGTGAGCATCAGCCGCGAACCCAGCCTCTACTGGGGATTTGAAGCCCGCGAGTTGAGCCTGGAGAATGACCAAATCGTAATCGAACGCGACTCTTCAATTCAACACTGAACCGGGATCCCCTTTCGGGATTTTCTAGACAAGTATAATCACCCACGAAATCCCTCAGGGAAATCGTGGCGCCTTGCAATAGTGGACTACCAGTCCACTATTTTGCTATTCCAGACCAAGCTTTTTGATCTTAGGGGAAATAACAACGGAGCAATACGAATTCCTGTCCTTATTTAAACGGTAGTAGTCCTGATGCCCCTCTTCGGCCATCCAATAGGTCTCCGCTTCGGAAATTTCCGTTACGGCCGGGGCAGGATAAACGCCACTCTGATCCAGGCGATCCCGTGAATTCTCAGCGAGCTCTTTTTGTTTCAAACTTTGGTAAAAAATGACCGAGCGATACTGGGTTCCATGATCGGCCCCCTGCTGATTCAAGGTCGTGGGATCGTGCGCCTGCCAGAAGACATCCAGTAATTCATCGAAAGTAATGACATTTTTATCAAAACTCACCTGAATGACTTCTGCATGTCCTGTCCGTCCTGTGCAGACATCTTCGTAAGTAGGATGGTCATTTTCCCCTCCCATGTAGCCTGAAGTGACGTCCAGAACTCCTTCGAGCCTTTCCATAACTGCTTCAGTGCACCAGAAACAACCTCCCCCGAAGGTTGCTGTTTCGAGTTCGGGTTCTTGAGATGGGATATCCAGATTCGCTGACATAAGTATGAAAGGTTCGCTCTTTCCGGCGAACTTCAAGCCAATCCCGAAGGGTGAACAGTGTTCAAATACAAGAATAATTAAATTTTCTAGAAGAATCTCAGATTAGCCATTGACTTAATCCCATTTATTTCCTATTTAAATGGCATTCTTATCGAGTTTAGAATGAAAATTTCATTCGATTAGGATTCATTAAACATCAATGGCTCGTCCAAAGAACACGACCGAAACGGTTCAGATCACTCTCTCCACCACACCACAGGTGAAAGAGTTGCTCGAAGAACTGTCTCTAACCGGTTTCTACGGAAAGAATGCTGCCGACACAGCGCATGCCTTGCTGAAGGAAAAGATTCGCGATCTACAGGAACGCGGAATGGCTCCTTCTCCGAGCTATATCCCCGGAGCAGACAAACAGTAAGGAACAAAACGCTCAAAGAATTGTCATGTAAAGACCAGCTACTTACCCTCCAACAACCGACCACCATGTTCAATCCCGACTCAAGCTCCAACGACAGCGACGACCAGCCGCTCCAACTACTGGAATTCGCATCCGACGCACCGGCAAAGGCCTGCGCCGAGAACCCTGAAATCAAAGAAGCTTTCGACAGCAGCCTTCGCGAATTGGCCCAGGATATTCTTCAATACCATCCCGATATTGCTCACATTCTACTCGGCATGGGAGGATCTCCCAGCGAGTCCATTCACGGCCAAAACTGAGCCATATTCAGCTTGATCCCCCCGGAGAAAATTCCAGGGCCGAAATTTCCTACTGAGCAAAATGGTGCTCGGTGCTGGATTTGAACCAGCGACCCCCTGCGTGTGAAGCAGGTCGCCGTTCCATTGGCAGCGCGCTTCCCTTGCTGTATCTACGGAGGTGGTGGAGCCGTTCGAAGTGCTTCGGCGAAATTCGGAGTTTGAAACCGTTAGTTAATCGTTAGGTAAAAAGATGCAGAGAAACCGCTTTGTTTTAGCTCTTAGAGCTTCCCATTCCAAAACGGTAGACAAGAAACGCTTGGTCTGAAATTCGCATGGAATCAGTCGATGATAAGCGGATTGCTGCTGCGTTGTGGGTATGAGGTAAGTATGGTCCGTAGGCACCTGATCCGTAATCGATAGAAACCCCTTTGAGGGTCAACGAGTTACGTTCCACCCTTAGAAACACCGTAACGGGTTCCTCAGCGTTCCGGGGTATTCCCTGCTGTTAACCCTGTCTCTTATACACATCTGACGCTGCCGACGAAGAGGATAGTGTAGA
>CAJXQE010000228.1 GCA_913058215.1 uncultured Verrucomicrobiales bacterium | reverse complement strand
TCGTGGGCTCGGAGATGTGTATAAGAGACAGTCCAGGTGACCCGGCGTACCGGTGATCATGGATTGTACATTGGATTTCGTGAAGGAGGGAAAACAGGATCGGTGCGGATCGATTCGCCTTTGAGAAAAGGGAGCGAAAAGGTGCGTTCGATTGGAATATCTCGAATTTTGCAGCGCTATAGTTCCGAGACCCTTCCCTTGCTTGCTTCCGGGGCAAAGAAGAAAGTGATTCTAAAGGTTACTCAGCGTGAGATCATTGCGGGAATCGAGGGAGGTAAGGAAATGAGGCTCCCCCGTGGCGGATTCGACCTTGAGGTATTCCCTCCTGTTTTATTGGAATCGCGGGGAAAGCATTCGATCTTCGTCGGCAGTTGGAACAGCTCTTTTGCGATTGAAGAGGCACTCTTGATCCCATCTTTGGACGATCTTCCGGAAGTGGATCTTTCCGGGCGTGACTCCGAATTGAAGGAGCCGGAGGATTTCCCCATATTGCCACTTTTGGAATTGCCGGGTGAGGAGCAGCTCCCCTGCAAAAAATTGATTTCTACGGGTTGGACGGATTTTCGTGAGAATGCACTTGAACCAAGTCCGCTTGGTTCCAAAGGGGATAGGTCGGAAATCCTGCTTGCGGTCGGAATTGACTTGGCCAGATCGGAACTTGTTCCTTCGTCTTCGGAGATTTCCGGGTTTGAATTCGAAAATGGTAGCGAAGGTCCAAAGGGGAAGCTGTGCGAAATATTCCGGGTCGAAGACTTTGAGATTCGCGTCGAAGGCATCGTTCGAGAGGCAGAGGGGGTTGTGTTTTCTGCTTCCGGCAGATCAGCGAGTAAGGAAGTTTCTGAGGTGGGGCTGGGGGAGAAATCGATTGGATCGGGAGATCAAGAATCGGAATTTGAAAGATATACCACAAGGAAATACTTATTATATGGGAAGGAAAAGCTCATTCGATCCGGCAGAAGTCAGCTGGTGATTTGGGCCAAATTTTTCGATCTTGGCGAGCCGGGACCCGTGTATTTGAAACAGAAAGAATCTCAGGATTGGATAAGAGTTCCGGATCGAGTGATCAATTTTCCGGCCTTCCCGGTTCTTGAGAAACCGTTGGAGTAAAATCTATCTGGTAAAAACCGTAACGGTTTTTCTTTGCCCTTGCCGATTGAGGGAGCCGGAAAAGATTTTTTCGGCTCCATCGACCCGGGTCCGGACCTTCCATGTTGCTCTGACCCCGGCGAACAGAATCACGTCAACTCGATAGGATCCCCGGGGCGCGCCGTCCGGCGGCCAGTAGACATTTTCCGGTCCATCGTAACTGGTATCATCGACATCGAGTTCACCTCCACTGCGTGATCGCCGGTTGCTAAACCATATTTCCTCTCCATTGGGGTCCGTGACATGCAAGTCCACATCGGGGGCATCTTCCCAAAGCAGGGTGATTTGAACATCTCCGGTTCCGAGAACTTTGCTGCCACCTCCCTTGGATCCCATGGCACCCTCGAAAGCCGATGATGGCCTGCTCCTGTTCGCAGCATTGCCCTTTCCTGTAGTGGCGAGTTTGATAGTGGGAGCTTCAAGGGGAGGAGGTGGGGGTGTTCTTTCTTCGGTGGCTTCCTCCGGAGGCGAAGTCCCATCCGGTTCGCTGCCGGTCTCGTCTGCGGTCTCCGGTATTTCTTCCGTTTGGCTGCCAGTGTCTACCACCAGGGGTTCTTCACTCCCGGAAGCACCTTCTCCCTCTCCTGATTCTCCTGTGCCGCTACCTTCGCCTAAGTCTCCGAAGCTCATCCCGGGACCGGTATCGTCGCCCGTCCCAGTGCCTTCTCCATTTCCGAATCCCTCTTCGGTTTGGGCGAGGCCATCTCCATTTCCGGAGTCGCCAAGACCGGCCTTTCCAAGGAAGCCCAGCATTAAGAGGAGAGCTATCAGAGCGAGAGAGCAGGTAATCGCTTTGGTCCAATCGATCCCGGTAGCACGATTCAGCAGGGGGATCGGGAGTTTTGTTTCGGAGCTGTATCGAAGTTCGTAGGCTCCGACCTTGATCTTGTCACCATCTTTCAGGACTGTCTGTCCGACTCGCTGATTGTTGACCAGTGCAACTCCGGTATGAACCGGACAAAAAACGTAATCCGCCCCTTGGCGAATCAACAGAATATCGCCAGGACGGTTTTCCTCTGAGTAGTCGAATTTCCCCTCATTGAGGCGGATCGAGAAGAATTTCGAAGAGAGGGGAACGACTCCCTGGTCGGAGTCGCCGCCACCTTTGATTTCGAGCTGTGCCATGAGGGTAGATTCTTCTTTGCCGGGATTCTGGAAATCTATTTCTTTTGAAATGCTCCTCCGCTTTCAGTAATGATTCCATCCAGCTGGTCGTCCGGTTCTTTGTCGGAACTACGCACATAAAGATGGAAAGCCGATCTTTTGAGTTTTGACGGACCACGAGGAGCCAGATTGCTCTTTTTCTTTTCGCCTTTGAATCCAGGGAAATCGTCGAATCCTACAGGCTTGAATTTGGGATCCGTTGGATTGAACCTGCTCATGTCTTCTCCACGAACCAATGCACTCAGCTGATCGAGCCCCATTTTGGATCGGCTATCATGAAGGTCTGAAAACCAGTAGATGGAATCCACTCCGTGATATTCCACGAGTTCTCGCATCGCATCCATCACCGAGACTCGGTCTTTGGTCTTCCAAATCTCAGACTTTTCGAATTCCTCCCGGTTGAACATAGAAGGGTGCACACTACATCCTCTGACTTCCAGAAAAATTGCTTTGGGAAACTGATCTTCAATCTCTTTTCTGAGAGCATCGAGGTAGGGCATCATACTTCCCGACACGTCGAGGATAACTCCCAGTGTGGAGCCTTTCACCTTCATGCCTCCGACATTTCGACCGCCATCTGCCCCGGATTTCCCCCTTGCTCCCATGAAAGGTGGAGGCGAGTCCGCTGCTGAATTTCTTGGGCTCGCACTCGCATTTGCCAGGGAAATGACGGGGGCTTCTGCGGGAGGAGGGGGATCTCTTTCGATCTCCTCCGGTTCAGTCGCGGCTTCCTCCTTCGGCTCTTCCGGGGCTTCGGATTGTGCGGCCGAAGAATCAGTGGTGGCAGGTGGGGAAGTCCCTGCATCCTCCGTCGATTCGGGGTTAGTACCAGCACCTGCGTCCAGGGTGGGAGGAGTATCTCCCGCCCCGGTTCCATCAGACGCGTTCCCTCCCGCAAGCCCTGTAGTATCCGAGCCGCTTCCATCGGAGTCTTCATCTCCTTTTCCGCTCCCTGCTCCGTTCTGGTTCCCTTCACCGTTTCCGCTACCGCTTCCATCTCCGGCCTCGGTTCCAGAGCCATTGCCCGCTCCTGTGCCCGAACCTTCTCCCAGTCCACCACCACCACCTCCTCCTTTGGGCAGGAATAGCAGCAGCAAAAGCAATAACAAGAAGATGGCCGAGCAGGTGAATGCTTTGACCCAGTCAATGGTGTTGGCACGCTTTTCGTTTTGAGATGGGAAGGTAGAATTCATCAGTCGATTCCAATCGATGAACCACCGGCTCCAAAGTTGATGGGTTGTCCGTCGGGCCATGGTTCCCAGCCGTCCTCTATATTCCCCGCCTGTGCCACCATGCTCTGAAATTCAGTGACGGTATCGAACGAATCCGCGAAAACGATGGAGGCAACGTAGACCATTTTGTCGGGCGTCCCCTGGTTTTTGCGGTTGATATTGCTCAATTTACTCAAGTAAGCGTTGATTTTGGCTCTGTCATTTTGGATGCTGAATCCCTTGCTTTGAATTACTTCGGCCTTGGGTCCGCTCCAACGAATCATTTTTTCATTGAGACCCGCGCCCGTTAGCGATCCGGAATTGCTGAACTGCAATTCTTCAACGGGAAACACCTCGTCGTATCGTACGATGAAGGTTATCTGGATGCCGCCAGCTTCCTTTTTCAAGGGGGGGCGCAACTCTTTTTGCCTTGAGTCGACCAAATCTTTTTCCTGTTCTTCGATCTCTTCCAACTGTTTCTTCAAGCTCTCTTCTTTCGCCTCCGCCGCGGCAATTTCCTTTTCCAAATCGCGGGCCCGTTTTTCCTCCGCGGCCTTCTTCGCCTTCGCTTCGTTGAGCTTGTTGTCCAACTCCAAAGTCGTCATAAGTCCATTTTTGCGCTTGTCCTCAAGGGCGGCAGCCAGCAGGTCTCTTTCCCGGATGAGCTCGATCAATTCACCGGTCTTATCCAATTCGGATTCGATTTCCCCGACAAGAGGTTTCAATTCATCCAATTCCCGTTGCTTCTTTTCCAAAAGTTTGGCGTCTTCCTTGACTCCTTCCGCCACTTCCTTGTCTTCGCCCGGTTTCTCCACGAGGAGGGCGACCGATATGGCAATCAGGACAATCCCGCCAAATGCATTGCACATCGTGTCCAGCAATAGATCGAGGCTATCGTCTGCACCCCCGTTGCCTCTCCTTCTCCTACGCACACTCATTATGTTTAGTTTTCGACAAGCAATTTGACATCGACTTCTTCATTGATCGGGCTGTAGCCCAGGGAAAAATCCGACTGTTGAACGATAGCACGAAATTGTTGCAGATTGGCGATTCCACTTGGTTTCACAAAGAAGACAAAATAGGAGGTCGCCGAGTCCGATTGATCCATTATCTTACTGAACTCGGTGATCATGGATCCCGCTGTATGGCGCGTTTTCTTTTCAGGATCTGCGAAATCCAGCACGTCGATTCCTGCTCCATCGACTACGATGGGTAAGGGTGTCTTGTCAGAATCTCCTATTTTCAACCAGATATCCGAAGACTCCAGAGCCTTGGCAAGTCCGTCCGCCTTGGAGTCAACTTCTCCTTTGATTTCGGCAACGGTCCCTGCGATCTCCTCTTTCTCGTCCTCTAATTTTGTCGCTTCTTTTTCTACTTCGACCACTTCTTTTTCCGCTGCCTCCAGCTCTGCCTGGAGACCTTTCCCTCTCGGATCTACATCCGCGTTCAAGCTGTCTTTGATTCCTTGAATCTCCGCCTTCAATTGGGAATCGGTTGCTCCTGCGGTTTTTTGTTTCAGTTCCTCGAAATCGATATACTTCTGTTTGGCCTCGGCGATCAAGGCTTCCAATTCCGCCAGAGTCAAATTATTGGGCCTCTCTACAGGAATGTCGAGGACCCCGGGACTCTGAATCATCAAGACGAGGAGTATCACGATGAGAATGAGGATGCCCGTCACCGAGGTAATGATGTCCTGAAACGCGAAAAAACTCACGTTGACACCTTGGGATCTTCTTCGTCGCGACATTTTGGTTTAACCGATTAATTTGAGTTTCGATACGACGTGGGCGTGGCAGTAATCGTTGCAGTCATCGAGGAAGATGGATTCCTTTTGCTGAAGGAAGGTCATTTTGACCTGCACGATGAGAGCCGCAACCAGGGCGATCAAAGTCGTTTCGAATGCTGTGGAAAGACCGCCGGTAATGCCGGCGAGTGACTCTTTCAGAGCGTTGATATCCTCACCCGAGGCAGCGAGAGTAGCTCCAAACCCGCCAATGGCATCGCTCAATCCCAATACGGTTCCGATAAATCCCAGCACGGGGATCGCCCAGATGAACCCGTTTACGAGTCGATAGCTTGACTCTTGATGCCCTTCGTCGTAGTCGGCCTGTGCCTGGAGAATATCGGATACATCACCGATATGCCCAATGTTCCGAAGATTCGAGAGGGCTCGTTCAATCCGGTTGAGAAGCATGAAATGCCGTGAGTCATCCACCAATTTCTGAATCGCCGCGATCACCGCCTGGGCTGTTTCAGGATTGAGAAGGAAATCCGGGCGATCGGGAAAGGGCTTCAGATCGAGGGCCTTCCGCTGCAGCGCCAGTTTGCGGGATTTTACGAACAAAATTGCCATGCACCAAAAGAAGAAGAAGACGATGGGAATTGGAATGATTCCCCTGAGAAACATTTCCGCGATAAATTTGGTGGGATCCCAATTGTTCAATCCGTAGATGACGGCTACAAAAAACACCACCGTCAGAACGACCGCGAAAAGGAAGGTGACTACGTTGTTGACCGAGGTGAAACGTCCTCCCCGGAAACCGAGCTTTTGTTCGAAATCGGAAGCTGACCAACTCAGGTCAGGTTCATTCGGGTCGAGGCGCTCAGTTGGGAGGTTCGGGCTTATTTCAGAAGAGGGATTCTCCATATTCTTGCGAGTAGGTATTGGTGATCAGTTGAGTTTCTCTAGGTGGCGAAAATATGCGCGATGAATCGAAATGATAGTTGACCGTCGATTTTGCGACGAGATCATGGAATCCCTGTTTTTGTCTGGTGAATGCGGCAAGGAAGAATCCGGCGAATACCATCGCTGCTGACAGAGTTTTCGAAAAATATCGAATCGATGCATCCCCGAAGGAAAGTTGATTTCCATCTTCAGTGTTCACCACAAGGCCGACCATTATTTTGCCGATGCTTGCCCGGTAAGTCGATGATTCCAGAATTGCGAAATAGATCCAGCTCACGAGGATGGCTAAGCCCACCGCGATTGCCAGAATGTGATTCGGGATATCCTGTGTCGGAAGTTCCCGCAGGTTGACTCCGGCAATCAGCAGAACGATTGCCGGTGGAATAGCCATCAGGAGGGCATCAACACCAGCCGCCACTGATCGTGACCAGAATCCTGCATAGATTAGTATTTTAACGGAGCGATCATTGCTCCCTTCCGGAGCTGAATCGGAAAGTTGGGGGGGGAGTGACGAATTTGCCGAGGGGTTATTGTAATCGGATGTGGCAACCGGCTCTACCACTTCCTGAACCGTTTCCGGCTCCGATTGATTGAGGGGAAGGGGAGGAGGGAGTTGCGCTGGACTTGCTTTCGCTGGAGTAGCCCGGGTTGAAACTAATGGTTTGCGGTCCCTTTGGAAGACCCGGATCGTCTTCCATTCGCCTTCGGCGAAAATTTCATGCATAGGGCTGATCTCGCGGGTTCCCAGCTTTGCGAGAATTTCTTCCTCTGTGAAAGGACCGGTTTCCCGTCCTTTCCATTTAATGGGAAATCGATTCATGAATCCTAGTCGGTGGTGCGGTATCTTTCCGGAAGATGCTTTTGAATGCCGGGCAAATGAGGATCGATACCTGTGGCATCGGAAACTGTTTTCAGGACTTCTTCAGGGGTCGCATTCAGCCGAACCAGGGGACTGAACGCCGCTGCTTTGTTGATGGCGATATAGCTCCCTTCCTCGGATTTTTCGAATAGGGGGGCTATTTTTAAGCTTTCGTCCAGTCCCCAAAGAGTAGTTGCATCCTTACCGCCTGCATTGACTTCCGTGCCTCCAACCATGTCGACGAATCCTGAGTAGCTCACTCCCGCATTGATCATTCGTGCGTAAAAATCATTGACGGTCTTTGACGTCTTCTCGTAACGGGTCTCGCCCAGAGATTCGTAAAAGCCAGCAAGCTGCGTACTGAATTCATCCGTCAGTGGGGTCGAGCACCAATCGTCGCTCTTCAGTTCCCTGCCGACGATTCCCTTGAGTCGCACCAAGTCGCTTTCCGCTTCATTGAATTCGAGGAGCCAGGCCGCCCTCCGGCTCGTTACTAAGTTTCCGACTTCCATATGGACATAGGCGAGGAACAAAGGATTCAAATCGGATGGAGCCGTGGAAATTCGATCAAGAACTCTGAGGAAGGATTTCCGGTAGTTTGTGACTCCCGCGTCCATGTAGCTGCCAATGTTCAGGCTCTTGTAGAATCGGGACTCGGGAGAAATATCCCCTTTCGGAGGGGCGTAGCCGGCACTTCCCGTCGGTGAAGAACGCTCTTGGAACACGGCCTCTCTAAATTCAACTTCTTCTCCATCTTTGGGATCGTAAACTCTTTCTCCCTTGGCATCTATTTTCGTGACGTCTCCGAGTGTGGACACTCGGATCGCCATCTTTTTGCCGATGGAAAAGATATCCCTTTTCTTTCCGTTTTGAGTGATCGGGTGACGAAATATTTTCGAGAGAGCATCATCGTCACGCAGTCCAAGAAAGACCACCTTTTCCCCGCCCTCGGCAGTTTCCGGATAGCCCTCGGTCGAGAGGTCTCCGCTGGAAAGAAGAGTCCAAAACGAGATGTCTCCAGGTACTAGGATTTGACGGAGAAATTTCTCGTTCGATCCAATTGCCAAAAGAAGATTTCCAAGGTGGATCTTCTGGCTTCCATTGAGAAAATCAGTTGAGAGTAAATCTCGTGCGGTGGACGCGTATTCTTCCAGGCTGGTTGCGTTCTTGCAGGAACTCATGATCTCGCGCGCTTTTCCCAGTTCAAGCTCCGCGGCGGCGAACTTCTCTCTCAGTATTCCGTACTTAGTCAGATCAGCGGATGAGGGAGCCAGTTCCTCCAATTCCGGAGCTGCCAAGGTGTCCATTTTGGCAACGAGGGGAGCCATGTCCTTAACGGCGGAACCGATCTCCGCAGGGCTCTTCTCGAAGCCAAGCTTGTCGCGCACGTCTCCCTCCAATTGAACGACGCTCTCGTGGAACTCGCTTACGATGAGGTTCCGTTTTTCATCGGCCGCTGCTTGTCGTTGACGGGTTAGTGAGGAGATTCGGTCGGCGAATCCGGAGCGGTAGTCCTCATTAACCTCGCTGGATTTCGTTTCAGCCTCCTCCAGGCTGCGTTTTGTGGAGGCGAGGGTGACGGGCGTCCACGCACCGGAATCCCTGGTCTTCATCTCGGATTCAAGGCCTGCGATTTGAGCTTCAACGCGGGCAGCCACAGCCTTCTGATTTTCGATCCATGTTTTGCCTCTTGCCATCTCGCCAGCAACACCACCAAAAATCATCCATACGGGTTGGGTCGATTCGAGCTCAGTGATTCGTTTCTCCAAATCGCGTGCCCTTTCTTCGGCGATTGCTTTTCGGAGGAGCTCGGTCGCTTGGCTGGCTTTCCAGAAAAACAACGCGCAAATGGCGAGGGCAAGAAGGATGAGGGATGAGCTCGTTAAAATGGCAATGAGATTTCGCCGCTTAGCCTTTTCTTTCAATGAAATATTGTCGGTGAGTTCTCCGAGAAGTTTCTTCGCGTCGTCCTGTAAATCGTTCGGAACCGGCTTCCGGAAATCGAAAATCTCTTTCCAGGTTCGCTCGATGACCAATTTGTCTTCCCTGAGTTCGTCCAAGGTCGGTTTTGCACTTTGAAACTCCTTGTTTCGGATTGTACGGATGGCTTCCCGCAATTCGTCCAGTTTGACTTGAAATTCATCTTCGACTTTTAGTTTCCGTACTTCTTCGCTGCTCCACTCTTCCAGTTGGGAAAGGGTAGTACGGTCGTTTGGTCGTAGAGTGAACTCGTGTTCTCTCATCAAATTGGCGACGTTTCCGATGAGACCGAGCACGAGATTGAGGTCGTTCGCTTCTTTGGCCGTTTGGGCCTCGGGAAGGATCTCCTCACACTCTGCTTCTGCCTGTTCCCGCCAGATAGCCTTGCGCAAAGTGAGTGCCTCATTCCAGATTTTCGCACCAGGTTCGTTTTCGTCGGGGATTCTTCCCGGAGCCAGCTGCTCCACCTTTCCGAGAAGGGCGAGGACTTCTTCTTCGTTCCCCGCCTTTAAAGCGGGTTCCATTTCTTTGATTTCGATCAAAATAAGACGGTCCTCCAATTCGCCCGCCTGTTTCCTTGCAGAAGCATCCGAAGGATTCAGTTTTGAGACCTGCCGGATGACTCGCAACGCTTCCGGAAGATTTCTTAAGGAATTAGCCGCACTGAATTCGGCCATCAACTTACTTTGAAAACTCCCGCCCTTTGCATAGATGGGATCGATTTGCTGTTTGGCCCGCTCATTCAGGTGGTCCGCTGCGGGCAAATGATTCCTTTTGCAATATGCGCGGTATTCTTCTGTCTGAAGTTCGCTGAGAATGGCGCAGAAATCGAGAATATCGGGAGGATGAGTCGCCGACATCAATGCTTGATATTCACGATCAGGGCCCCCGCTGAGGATCTCCGCGCAAGTCTGAAGCCGGTCGTTGGCCCGCTGACATTGCGCCTGATATTCGTTCGCGAACGCGAAGAGTTTCTCGTCGAGGTCGTCGCTCGTCCGTTTCATGCCCTCATCCAGACGTTGGACGAGGTTCTCCAGTTTTACCAATTCAGGGTGAGTCATAGGAAAAATAAGTGGGAAACATTCGATGTTTATTGGCTCTGGAGGAGGCGGAATACCTCACTTTTACCAGGGCCCGATGCGGTGGTCTCGCCTTTTACGATGGCATTAATGTAGAAAGTTCCCCAGTCTTCGAGCGGCTTTTCCTGCCACATTTTCTTTTGCGTCTCGAGGGTATCCGAATTGGCTTTCAGAGTCGTGATTCTCGCGTCGATGTCTTTTGGTAAAGCTGATCCGACCATTAAATAGGCTTCAAGAATTGCCATATTGCCCGGGGTGAACAAACCATCCCAACGTTTGAAAAACTCTGAAAGATATCGACCATCGGAATATGCGTTTTGAATCCTTCGTATTTTCGATTCTGTTTCGTCTTTGCCTCCTACCACTGGTTTATCAATTGCGGGCATTTTAGCCCAAGCTTGATCTTTGCTCAGTTTCGAAACTTCCTTCCAGCCTGTGATAATGGCTGCGGCATATTCAGCTTCGCTGGCATATGCTGAAGTTCGCTTGCTGACAATTCGCTTTGTCTGCTGATTTACGGAGCCTTGAATAGTTGCCCAACGGGGGCTTTTAAATACGCGGTTTGCCATTTTCGTAAAAATATAAGAGTTTATAAAATGAATGAATGGATCGCCTTCGATTGTCCTCTGACTCTTGTAGTCTTCCAGGGTTTGAATGATATCTTCGACATTTATTGACTCCGCCTCATCCGGATTAGGAATAATTCGAAAGGTATTTTTATCCTTGTTCTCGACTCGATAAGTTAAACCCACTTCTTTAATCTCGCCTTTTCCATCCAGGAGAAGTTTCTTCCCTGCGGCGGAAAATATTTCCTCGAACTTCCCCTTGTTTACTTTTGCCGCTTTCAGGTTTTCGATTTGTGTCGCGATTGCTGCGATCTGCCTCTCTGTTTCGGCAATGACCGGGATTTCGAGAGCCTTCGCTTCTTTTGCATCTCGTCTGAGAGAAGTAGTGCCATCTTTGAGTTCCAGAACGAGTTCGTAGGCCAGCACTTCAGGACCGATTTTGATCTGATCCAATAGAGCGATCGCCTTGGGAGCCAATTGGGCAGCCACTACTCCCTCCGATGGTTTCACAAATTCGGAAACCGGTAAGCCCATGAAATAGGGAAGGTCCTTGACGGACTCCCGGCTCGCGTAGTCATGCGGTTTCTGGGCGAAAATTTGGAAGTCCGGCTTTTGGGCGTCCTTTGCCCCGAAGCCGATATAAAATCCACTGCCGAATTTATCTTCGAATTTGCCAATTCCTTTCAGCCTTTTACCCTTGTCATCCAGTTCCATGACGTGCTTGCTTGATGCTCCGTCGAAATAGATTTTATCTTCCAGGCGATTCTGTAAAAACTGAAGGTCACCCGGAGGCAGGAGGTCCGCAGCGAGAAGGGTGAAGGAGTCAGAAAACTCTCCTTCCAGCTCAGAAATCCCACTGTAGCTGTAGACCTGACTGGGATGGGTTCTCCAGAAATAAGTTGAAGGAATAGGAGGGAGATCGCCGGCTGCCTGGTCCGCTTTGCGTTTCTCTTCAGCAGCCTTTTTTGCCATCTTATCCGGGTCTTCCTTGGGGGGCGGTGGAGGCAAATCCACTTTTATCTTTGGGTTGAATCTCCCGATTTTTCCGTAGAGCCCATTGATAGCATCCTGCCAGGCACCTTTATCGGAATCGTCTATTTTGGCAAAGAGTTGATCTGCAAGCACTTTAGCCGCTTTCCGGGCTTCTTTGGACG
The DNA here is from genome assembly GCA_913058215.1 of uncultured Verrucomicrobiales bacterium. Classification (GTDB taxonomy): domain Bacteria; phylum Verrucomicrobiota; class Verrucomicrobiia; order Verrucomicrobiales; family DEV007; genus Arctic95D-9. The sequence continues at coordinate 493 of CAJXQE010000228.1, read as the reverse complement.
TTTCTTCTTTGGTGTGGGTCTTGGAATCCAACTGATCGAATTGCGTCGTGATTTCTGAGATTTCCTCCAAATCATTAATTTGACGCATTGCGGGCCCTTTAGGGGGTAGTGAAAAGCTTTGGAATTTCTTTCGGAAATCTTTCCATTTCTCCACCCAGGGAGTGCCTAATTTGATCAGATTCCAAAGTTCGTTCAAATTCGAGATCGTCGTATCGTATTCTTTAGCCGCTCTTTGGGCATCCTGACGGAGGGAGCTCAGAGCCAAGTCAGAACTTGGCTGAACTCCGGCCGTAGCGGCATCTTTCTCGATCATCGCTACATAATTGCCAAGCGTTCCAACCTTATCTTTGTTTTCGAGTGCTATCCGTTCAGGATCACGGGCAACCGCCTGGTAATGGGCTGCCAATTCCACGACTTTTTCCAGTTTCTTGAATTCTCCCGACTCTGTCTCTTATACACATCTCCGAGCCCACGAGACCGAGGCTGATCTCGT
>CAJXQE010000227.1 GCA_913058215.1 uncultured Verrucomicrobiales bacterium | reverse complement strand
CTATCCTCTTCGTCGGCAGCGTCAGATGTGTATAAGAGACAGTGAAAAGGTTTCGCCGGGAGAGACTTTGGAAAATCCATTCCAGCGTAAAGCGACCACCGAGATGATACCGCCGGTGGCAATGCTCCCGACCCAGGTTTCAAAAATCCTTTCCCATCTCGATGCTTGAGCGATTCCGGCCCATCCGAATTCATCCTCGGGAATGACTTCAGTATTCTGAAAGGCAAAATACTCGGACAGGAAATAGAAGGGAGCCCAGATCACGATGGTGATCAGCGCGATCTCGACCACCTGTGAAGTGAAGATTTTCCACGATTGCCTCAGGATCGACGTTAGGGAAAGGTCGGGAACGAATTCATCCAGATCTTCAAGGTCTTTTCCTACCAGCGCTCCTTCGCCAATGGATTGGACGAAGTCATCCTTGTGGGCTGAGGCAACCCACAGCTCGCCGTATTGCAGCATTTCGGATCGGGGGAAGCGCTCTTTTGAATAGGCACAAAATTCCGTCTCCGGGATAGCGGCAGAGTCCGTTGTCGCTTCAGAGGAGGATTGCTCCGCGAAGACTTCGCCGAAAGGAGTCCAGCTGTGAAGCCCCTCGTGCCAGACGATAGTCTCATCAGAGATCGCACCCGTGCTGTGGAGATTTCCCAGTTCACTCTCCGAAAGCGGCCCCAATTGCCGGACGCCGTCCGAATAGAACCACTCTGTATGTTCGTCGCTGCTCAAAATAGTATAATAATCAGTTACCGGCTTAGATTCTGCCAGCCAGCAGCTCCCTTTGGAAGATGAATTCTTTCGGAAGATTGTCGTAAAGTCGTAGAGACAAATCGACTTCGGACAAGAGTTCCTGTCTGAATTCTTCGTGACTCACTCCCATGAGGCGATCGTATTGCGCCTTGGAAAATTCGAGGCCTTCAAAGTTTAATTCGTTGTAGCGGGGGACCCAGCCAAGTGCCGCTTCGTGGCCTTTCCCCTGACCTCGAACCCGGTCGAAGATCCATTCCAGGACCCGCATGTTTTCACTGAATCCGGGCCAGAGAAATTTTCCGTTCTCGTCTTTACGGAACCAGTTCACGTGAAAAATTCGCGGCAACTCGGGGATGTGTTTTCTCATTCCGAGCCAGTGTTTGAAATATTCACCCATGTTGTAGCCGCAGAAGGGGAGCATGGCGAAAGGGTCGTGCCGGATTCGACCAACAGCGCCTTCTGCAGCTGCCGTCATTTCTGATCCGAGGTTCGCCCCGAGAAAGACGCCGTGGACCCAGTTGAATGCCTGGAAGACAAGCGGCATCGTCGTGGCGCGGCGTCCGCCGAAAATAATGGCATCGATCGGAACGCCTTCGGGATTTTCCCACTCAGAGTCAATCGCCGGACATTGCGAGGCAGGTGCAGTGAAGCGTGAATTCGGATGTGCGGCTGGAGTTTCCGAATCCGGCGTCCAGGGATTGCCGCGCCAGTCGGTCAGGTTCGCAGGCGGGTCATCGGTCATTTCCTCCCACCAGATATCTCCGTCTTCGGTGAGCGCGACGTTGGTGAAAATCGCATTCTCCCGCATCGAAGCCATCGCATTGGGATTGGATCCTTCTGAAGTCCCGGGAGCCACACCGAAGTATCCCGCTTCCGGATTGATCGCGTGGAGTTTCCCGTTTTTGCCCGGCTTCAGCCAGGCAATGTCGTCGCCCACCGTGGTGACTTTCCACCCCGCATCCACATAGTTCTTTGGTGGGATGAGCATGGCGAAGTTGGTTTTGCCACAGGCGCTGGGAAACGCTCCGGCGACGTAGTGTTTCTCGCCCTCCGGATTTTCGACGCCGCTGATCAGCATGTGTTCGGCCATCCAGCCATTGTCGCGGGCTATGACGCTGGCGATGCGAAGCGCGAGGCATTTCTTTCCTAACAAAGCATTGCCGCCATAGCCGCTCCCATAGGACCAGATTTCCCGATCTTCGGGAAAGTGGACGATGTATTTGGTCGGGTTGCAAGGCCAGGGCACATCGGGCTGGTCGACGTCGAGCGGGGCACCGACGGTGTGGACGCAGGGAACGAAATCCCCTTCATCACCGAGCGCGTCGAGAACATGGTTGCCCATGCGGGTCATTATTTTCATGTTCACAGCCACATATGCCGAGTCAGTCACCTCGACTCCGATGATGGACATAGGTGAATCAATCGGGCCCATGCAAAATGGGATCACGTACATGGTTCGGCCTTTCATGCATCCGTCGAAAAGCGGACTCAAAATGCCGCGCATGTCTTCGGGGGACTTCCAGTTATTGGTCGGTCCGGCATCTTCCTCGCGTTTGCTACAGATGAAAGTTTGGTCTTCTACGCGGGCAACATCTTTCGGGTCCGACCAGGCGAGATAACTGTTGGGACGTTTCTCCGGATTTAGCTTTTTAAAAGTTCCGCTGTCGACGAGAACGCCACAAAGTCGTTCCCATTCTTCATCTGATCCGTCGCACCATTCGACCGCGTCGGGTTTGGTGAGTGCTTCAATTTCCTTTATCCAATCCAGGAGACCCTGGTGATTTGTAGGTGCGGATGTAGATGACATGAATACAAACCTAAGGGCTTTTTGTAATTCCGAAATTCCAAATCCTCAGGAAATTAGATTTTTACAGAATGAAAAGGAAATCGTGAAACGGAAAGCCAGACTTTACCTTTTCCTGTTTTCCCTTTTACTCCCCACTCATGTTTACCCTTCTCAAAACCGATCCCAAGTCCGCCGCTCGTCGTGGCCGGATGGTGTTGGCGCACGGGGAAGTGGAAACGCCCACCTTCATGCCAGTGGGGACGCGGGGAACGGTGAAATCGGTTCACCCTCAGGAGCTGACCGATCCGGCGCTCGATTGCCGGATCATTTTGGGAAATACCTACCATCTCTATCTCCGGCCCGGGACGGACGTCCTCGACGAGTTCGGTGGCTTGCACAATTTCATGCAATGGGACCGGCCGATTTTGACCGACTCAGGTGGGTATCAGGTGTTTTCTCTGGCGAAGCTTCGCAAGATCACGGACGAAGGGGTTCGCTTTCAGAGCCATATCGATGGATCGCCGCTTTTTCTGACTCCGGAATCCGTTCTGGAGATCCAGCGCTCCATCGGCAGCGACATTTGCATGATTCTTGATGAATGCCCGCCCTGGCCCTGCGAGCGGGAGTATGCAGAAAATTCGTTGGCCCTGACCCAGCGTTGGGCTGTCCGCGCCCGCGAGTGGGTCGATAAGCATCGCCCCGAAGGACAGTGCTACTTTGGAATCGTCCAGGGGAGCAGCTTTCCGGATTTGAGAGAAAAGGCGGCGCGCGATCTGGTCGAGCTCGACTTTGATGGCTATGCGATCGGCGGGCTCTCGGTCGGTGAGCCTGTTCCCGATATGTTGAAAGCTGCCGGAGTTGCCGCGCCGGTCTTGCCGGAAAATAAGCCCCGTTACGCGATGGGGCTTGGACAGCCCGATCAACTTCTCGAATTGATTGATCGCGGTGTGGACATGTTTGACTGCGTTTTGCCGACAAGGGTCGCCCGGAACGGCACAGGCTACACCGCGGACGGGACCATAAATTTGAAGAACGCACAGTGGGAGAAAAGTCAGGAACTGCTCGCTCCGGCGGGAGAAACTCACCCTCTTTGCGAAGGCTTTACCCGCGGGTATCTGCGACACCTCATCAAAAACGACGAAATCCTTGGATTACGTCTTCTGACCCTCCACAACGTCTTCTTTTATCTCCACTTGATGAAACAGGTTCGCCATGCTATTGACTGCGGTTCGTTTGCCGACTTCAAAAATGATTTCATCAGCCGCTATAATGGCCGGAAAATCAATAGTTGATCGATAAAACCATTACAACAATTTTCTATTTCAAAGCTCAATACCCTTAGATGAATTCTTATTTAATTACGCTCGCCGAAGGAGCCGCTGCTGGCGGTGGAGGTGGACTTGGCATGTTCGTTCCCATGATTATCATCATGGTGCTTTTCTACTTCGTGTTAATTCGCCCTCAACGGCAGCAACAGAAGAAGGCGGAAGAGATGCGCAAGAGTGTGGCGGTCGGCGATAAAGTCGTCAGCATCGGCGGCATACACGGGCTCGTTTCAGGAATGGCCGATAAGACGGTATCCGTAAAAGTCTCTGACGGATTGAGCCTCAAATTTGACCGTTCCGCCATTGCTCTGGTGGTTGACAGTAAAAATAAAGACGCTTCTGCTGCTTCTGAAGAGACCAAGCCAGCGGTCGAATCTGAGTAAACAACCCTGTTGAATCGTTGACCCAAGCCTGTTGAATCGCTCCAAGAGCGGTGGAAGCAGGACAGATCAAAACCCTATTTTTCGATTTTCATGCAAGATCAAGCCGACAAAGCCAACGCACCCGCAGAGGGCGTTCAGATTGAAGCAAGCGCTCCGGAGCCCGCCGCAGGTGCGGTGAATCCCGCTTCTCCAAAGCCTCCCGCAGCAGATGCTACGCCTGCGGTTACGGATCCCGTAACGGCGACGAGCGCTGCTGCTGAAGCTCCGGCCGCTGCTGCGGACGCGACTTCTACTGCGGTCGAGACCGCTGTGGGTTCTACCGAGACGATAGACAAGTTGGCCGACACTCTCGAAGGTGCTGCCAGCGCCGCAACGGTGAATCCTGCACTGACCTTTTTCCTCGGACTGGGTCTCTTGATCATGTTCGTCTGGTATTTTGCGACCGAGATCGAGCGTCGCAAGCGAATCGTCGGATCGGTTCTGGCAGTTGGAGTGACCGCACTCTGCGTCTGGTTTTATTCCTCTCTGGGAATGGAGAAAGGAATTGAGCTGCAGGGTGGTGTTTCCATGCAGATCAAGATCAAAGCTGAAGGGGAGAGAACGATAACCCCGGATTCTCAGCAACAGGTCATCGAAGTCTTGCAAAAGCGGCTCAATTCACTCGGAACTTCCGAGGTGATTCTTGCTCCGTCCGGTGAAGACGGCATTTTCCTGCAGATTCCAGGTGTGGGACCGGAAAAGTTGAAGGAAATCAAAGGCATCCTCGCGAAAGTTGCCAAACTGGAATTTTCGATTCTACACCCCCAGAGCACAAGTCTCGCGGCAAGTGTTGCCAACGGTGCGGAAGTTATTCCCGGGTATGAAGCATTGCCTTTTCTCCCGAAAACTGATGAAGAACGGATGGTGCCATCGAATCTTCGGCGTCAAGCTCTCGTGAAGATTAACCGGGATATGTCCGGGAAATATGTGAAGAGCGCCAGTTACTTTTACGGGGACCGGGGACACTCCATCAGTGTTTCCTTCACCGGGGAGGGAGCCAAAATTATGGGTCCTCTCACGAAAGAGAATCTGAAGCAGCCTCTCGCGATCATCATGGATAATGAGGTCATCTCGGCTCCTTCAATCGACGAACCATTCTCCGATGGCTGTCAGATTACAGGGCAGTTTACTCAGAAAGAAGCTCTTTCTCTTGCTTCAGCTCTCGAAAACCCTCTGGAGAATCCGATCGAGATTGAATATTCCAACTACATTTCGCCCACCATGGGGGCCGCTACCATCAAGCAGGGTGTTACTGCGGGTATCGCGGGTCTTGCTCTGACGCTTCTCTTTATCGTGGTCTACTATCGCTTCGCCGGGATGCTGGCTCTGGTTGGAATGTGTATCAACATCGCGATCATTTTTGGTGCGATGGCGCTTTTCCGCTTCACTCTTACCCTTCCGGGTATTGCCGGGATTATCCTGACCATTGGTGTGGCAATTGATGCGAATGTTCTGATTTACGAGCGACTCCGAGAGGAGATGGCTGCGGGTAAGTCGATGAAAAGCGCAATCAAGACGGCCTACGAAAAGGCGTTTTCCGCGATTATTGATGCGAACATCACGACCTTGATTACAGCCATCATCCTTTACGCTGTCGCTGCAGGAACGGTGAAGGGCTTCGCGGTGACTTTGATCATCGGTATTCTTGCCTCCCTTTTCTCTGCCCTGCTTGTTACCCGGGTTTGCTTTGGCTGGGGAACCAGCCTTGGACTGATCAAGAAGCTTGCCTTCATGAATATGGTTCCCAGCAAAATCATTGATTTCCTGAGCATGCGGAAAGTCTGTCTGATTGGTTCCGTAATCGTTCTGGTGGCTTCTTTGATCATTATCCCTTCGATGGATCCCCGTGGAGTTGAGCTGAAAGGTGGAGACTCGATTACGATTCACTCCTCGGAAGGCCTCACGAAAGAGAAGATCGAGGCCGCTCTTGAAGGCGCTGATCTGGAGGCCAAACCAATTATTCAAGTGCAGCGTCCGGTTGGGGATGACGGCGAATTTTACTTAATCCGTTCCGCCGACAACACTGCCGAGACAGTTATTGGTGCTATTGAGAAAGATCTGGGTAAAACCCTGGAAGATACCACTGTGAGTTCGGTGGGATCGGCAGTGGGTGATGCCATGCTGAAATCTTCAGGTTACGCTTTGCTGATCGGACTGGGAGCAATCTTGATCTACGTTACTTTCCGGTTTGAGTTCGCATTCGCTCTCGGGGCAATCGCCGCCCTTTTCCACGATTTGATTGTCGTGGGTGGGATTACGACTTTGCTGGGACAGGAAATGTCCCTGATCACTGTCGGTGCATTTTTGACCATCGCCGGTTACTCCATCAACGATACCATCGTTGTATTTGACCGGGTGAGGGAAGGCCTTGCTACGAAGCGGGGCAATGTCAAAGATGTCATGAATTATGCGCTCAACAAGACCTTGGCGCGAACCTTGTTGACCAGTATGACGACTTTGTTGACGGTGTCCGTTCTGTTCCTCTTCGGTGGACCGGGACTCAGGAACTTCTCTCTGACACTCATTATCGGTGTGATTGTAGGAACCTACTCTTCGATTTTCATCGCATCGCCAATCGTGTTGTGGTGGGCAACTAGATCCGGTACGAACCTCCGTCGTGAGGTCCTCGATACGGAACAGTCGAAGGTTGATGCAATGACCTCCTCGTAAAAGGGAAGGGATTGAATTTCGTTCAGCGATTCAGAACTGGAATGTTCTGAATCGTTATTCAGAAGATTTGTTCTGTTGGCCACGCAGGTTCCTGGTCTTTCTTCTTGTCCGGGACAATCTAAGCGAAGCTTAGGAAGATGGGATTACTGAGATCGTTTGCCTCCATTTGCGCCCGCACTGGAGAGAAAAATCGGCTTGAATTCGACCTTCTTTGGACTATTTCAGAAATTCTTATTCCTGAAATTTATTCACTTGAATGAGACTCAAAAACTATATATTATTAAACTACTTAGAAATATTATATTTTAACCATACTTATTATAATTAAGGTTGGTTTATTGTCGGTTTAAGTGCTAAAGTTTTCTCCCGAAGCTTTTCAATGATTGAAACTGAGTTCCCAGAGTTAGAGTTTGGAGATTCCCTTGGAAGAGGGAGTGCCGGCGAGGTGTTTCAAGTCACTGATAAGTCGACTGGGAAGGCTTATGCCTTCAAGCGTTTCAACTCGATGTCGATTGATCGTGGATTTCTGGAAACGAACTTTCGTCGATTCCGCGCCATGCCGGAACACCCGGGAATTGCCGCAGTGGTAAAATCTCAATTTGACCAGTCTCCCTATTTTGTTCTGATGGAGTTGGCCGGGGGCGACAGTGTTCGTTCAATCGGGGAAATGAAAGAACCGGATGCGTGGCAGTTGATCCGTCAGATCTGTGATTCGATGGGACATGCACACAAGCACGGTGTGGTTCATGGCAATCTTCATCCCGGGAACATATTTTATCACCGCTCAGAGGAGGCGAATGAATTGAAGATCAATGTCGCCGATTTCGGCACGGGAATGATCGGAGATGTTCATCATATTTATCTCGATGAGAATACCTACTTTGCGCCTCCGGATCAACTGGAGTGTGCGGGTTGCAGGTGGTCGGAAGGATCGGCACAGCGCTGGGATGTGTATCGCTTTGGAGTGATCGCATATTTTCTGGTGAATGGAGAGCTCCCGCGTGGAAAACGATATTTTAAAAAGCGGGAAAGGGAAATTGCCCGAAGCGGCGGTCGACCGGTGCCGGTTGATCCCATTGCATTCTCCGAGGCCGCAAAAGCGTCTCCGGAATATCGTTGGGGGAAAAAGTTCGGTTTGTCTCAGGAGTTAAAATGTTTTCGTGAGATCATTGACGAATGCCTCAGTATTGACCCGGCTGAAAGGCCCGTGGATCTCCGTGAGGTTCGAAACCGCTTCAAACAACTCGATTATCGTTTTTCTCTGGAAGATGCGGAAGATCGCGTTGTGAAAGAGAAGTTGAAGCAGAAAGCAAAACTGATCGGTGCGCGTGCTGTGGCCGCGTGTCTCGGTATTTCGTTTCTTCTGGCGACATACTACCTGGTTGATTACCTCAAGAAGACCTACTTTTTCAAGAATCGCGTCGTCGAGTTGGATCAGGTGGTTACCAATCAAAAGGCGCACATCAACATTTTGGATGACAGGTGGGAAGATACGGTTACCGACCTGAAGCAATCCCGTGAAGCTGCGGATTCCTTCTTTTCGAAAATGGCCCAGGGAAACAATGCCGGCGGTAGTGGTGTGGCATCGCTTCGGAAGGAGGACCTGGAAAAGTCGAGAGCCTACTACCTGGGGACTTTGACTGATCTCAGCGAGAGCGGGGGGAATAGTCTGGAACTTGCCAGAGCGCGTCACAGCCTTGCTCATATTGAGTTGAAAATGGCACTGCCCGCAAAAGCCAGGGAGCATTTTGCATCGGCAATTGGGGATCTTCAGAAAGTATTCAATTCCAAGGGAGTTAAGCCTGATGTGATGGTCGACGTTTGCCAAAGGCTCGCGGACTGCCATGAGAATTTAAGCCACTTGCTGCCTCATCCTCTCAGTAGTGAAGTGCTCGCTCAATTGGAAAAAGCGGTGAGCTATTTTGACCGGGTCATCAAGTTGGACCCTGATGATACTTCGGTAGTTTTGAGGCAGGCTGCGACCAGTTTTGTGTTGGGCCGAACTTACGATGCTCACCGGGAATACGATAAGGCAATTGCCGCCTACAGCAGGGCGGCAGGTATTGCGGCTTCAATGCGCGAGTCTTCTCCGGATTCAGAGGCCCTTACAGAAATGATCGGGCAGTTGCAGTTTCAAGCCGCTCAATCGCTTCGCCTTGCAAACCGAATTGATGAATCGATTGATGCTCATCTCGCCTCCATGGAGACGATTGAACAGGTAAAAGGGATTCAGGGGTTCACTCCTCTGCAGTCTGTGCAGCTGGCGAAGAGTTATATTGAGCTGGGCGAAATGTTTGCGACGAAAGAGACGACCCCTGAGGAGCTGGACCAACTTTATAATGAGTCTCTTCGGCTGCTCACTCCTCTCAATACCAGTGATCCCGAAGATGTGGAGGTCGCCATCCTGCTCTGTCGCAGTCTCAATCATTTGGGAATGATTGAGAAAGAGAGCGGGAGATGGTCGGAAGGATATCGCCTTTCTACGCGGGGCGTGGAGGCTTTGAAAATTTCGATCGAGGCGAATTCTGATCATCTGGAGGGAATCCTCCACCTCGCAGAGGCTCGTATCGAACATCTGAAGTTTCTTGAGAGCGAAAAGGAAGCGGCGAAAAAGGTGGCGATGAACGGAGTGAAGACCGTTGAGAAAGCGAAGGAAGTTCTTGGCGAAAGAGTAGAGATTGTCGATCCAGTCAGATCTCAAATGCACGAGAAACTGGTCAGTCTCTTCCGTGCTTACGGAGACGTCTGCAAATCACTTGGCCAGACGGAACAGGCCAATCGTTGTTATTCTAACGCATCCCTCAGCCTCAGCTATCTGGATACTGATTCGGCCGGTGCTGTGGAAAAGAACAAGCTCTAACTCATTTCTGTGAGTCTTTCTGTTCCTCTTCCGGGGGCTTTTCCTCTGTCTTCGCCTTGTCCTTCGGATTCCCTTCTCTCCAGTTATCCATCCAGACTTCGTACTCCCCTTTAAGAACTTTTGCTTCGCTGAAGTAGACGGTCTTGCCTCCAAAAGGAGTCGCCAGCAAGAAGGGGCGACCGGCCAGTGGGAAGAGTAACTCATCACCAAAAGCTTTGTAGTTCAGTTGGGGTTTCTCAGGGCGGGAATCTTCATCCTGCCAGACCCGGCCGGAAATATCCCAGTTTGCTCCGTTCTCTTTTACGAGGAGCTCCAGATGACAGGGTTTTTCGAGATCCAGATCAAACTTCTTCAGAGCCAGAGCTTCTCCTCTTCTCACCAACTCCATCTTCTTTGCACCGATAGCAATCCGCAGAGAAAACCCGTTTTTCCCGTAGAGTCCGACGCCCATCCAGGGGGTGATCGGGGAGTCCCCTTTTTCAACTTTCGCAGTGGTGATCACCGTCGCACCGGATTCGCGAATCTCAGGGCCAAATTCGACTCGCCCTTCAACGGTGGGTTCGGCAGCAATTCGAATCGCTTTCTTAGAGCCGTCAACACTCCACTTCCCGACCCTGGCCGTAAAATTGTCAGGAGTGGACTCCGTTGTAGAAGGGAATTTTGCATCGAAAAGGAAAGGGGACGGTGGTTCCTTTCTTACTTCATCTTCGTCCTTCTTCTTATCATCCTGAGAGATTCCAGACGCGAGAAAGGTCATCCAAAACAAAAGAACAATCACCGGGCCCATTTGATGGGGCCGGGAAACAACTTTCTTCCGTCTTGATCTCAGTGCTTCCATTATTCTCTCCGGATACTTTCCATCAGATTCCCCCGTAAAACAAATCTCGCGGCGACTGCACAAAAGATAAGCCCACCAATGAGGATAGCTGCGTTGATTCCCCCGAGCAATCCCAAGGGCACACTTGAAATACCGGATTCAAGTTTCGGATAGACAGCGACAGCGGCGGCGAGGAGACCCAGGAGAACTCCTGCGCAGTGGAGGAACCAGTGCTCGGCTAAAACCATTCCGGCGAGTGACTGCCGGGTAAATCCCATCGCCTGCATTACTCCGAGCTGTCCTCTTCTCTCAAGAACATTTCTACCCACAATGATGGCGAGTCCCACAGTTCCTAAGAGTACCCCTAATCCGCCAAGGGTAGAAAAAATGCTGAGGTAAGTGTTTTGCACGGCGTTGAATTCATTGAGTCGTTCTGAGGCAGGTCTCATTTCCAAACCACGGTCACCAAACATACGGGTCAAATGCTGTGCTACTTTCTCACCCGGTTCAACTTCCGGACTGTCGAGCAGGAGGACGCGATAGCCTCCGGAGTCAGGGAAAAATCGAATGAACTGGTCCTCTGCGATGATCACATTTCCCTGGAGAATGGAAGTGTCGAGGAAGGCAGCGATCTCTACATCAAACTTCTGACCCTCACTGGTTTCGTAGGCGATCCGGTCTCCGATTCCGATCTTGAGAGCGTAAGTTGCCGTATTTTGATCGATCACTCCGGCGATGACGGGATGATCAGAGCCTTCTTCATCCGGGCTGAAACGAAGCATCTGCCATCGACGAAGGTCATCGGATTCAGCAGTTTTGGTAAATCCAAAAGGATTGATCGCGACAATCTTCTCCGGATCCACCGCCATCAGCCTCGGACGCTGCGCCCGATTTAAATTCAGGCAGCTGGCGTCGTCCCCTTCACTCACTCTGAACGGAAGAATCGACACCGCATCTTCTTTTGGGCTGACCTTGTCGAGCCCATATTTCTCGCGGCCCTGATCTCCGTTCAGGTCCTCGTAAATCGGAAGGGTGGATGTTCCGACGTAGGCAAACCCACCGGTTCCAGCTTCTCTTCGATTTGCTCCGCGTTCCCCGTCGAGCCGGAAAGAGTTGATCGCAGTGACCATGAAAACGCCTGAAGCCATCAGGCCGATCACAGCGAGGCTGCGTCCACGTCGTCTCACGGTATGCTGTCTCCCCAGTGCCCCGAGGCTTTTGAGCTGATCTGTAGGTTTCGCAAATCTTGATATGATCAGTGAGCCAAGAAATACACCGGCAAGAGTGAGTAGAAATCCGACGCCGAAGAACAGGCCCTGCTCGGTCATTGTTCCGGGATCTTTGGGAGCGAAGAGAAGTCCAATTCCGACAAGGAGACTAACAATTGCACCGTAAAAGGCTTTGCTCTTTTTGATCGGGCGAATCCCGGAACTGCCCTCGTCGTCACTGCTGCCGGTAATCAATTCCCCCGGATGAAACCTCATGACCTTCCTGCTCGCGAGCCAAACTGTAATCAAGGTGAAGAATACGGTGAGCCCAATTGCAATCGCCAGACTGACAGGTCGGACGAAATACACAAACTGAATACCGGCAGCGGCATCTTTCCAGGCTCCTGACATTCCTCCAAGCGCGAGGCGGGTGTAGAGGTAGCCCCCAAGAAGTCCCAACAGTGAACCTGTCTCTTATACACATCTCCGAGCCCACGAGACCGAGGCTGATCTC
>CAJXQE010000226.1 GCA_913058215.1 uncultured Verrucomicrobiales bacterium | reverse complement strand
GAGATCAGCCTCGGTCTCGTGGGCTCGGAGATGTGTATAAGAGACAGCGCCAGTGCAGATCATGCCCCCGAAAGGACGCTGAATGCGTTGCATTTCCTTTTGAACGGAATCAGAAATCGAACCGCCGATGGATTCGGAGGAAACGATGAGGTTGGCAAAATATTTAGGAAAACCTGTGGTCGCGGGATCGCATTCGATCACGGTGACGCGGTTTCCATAGAGCCCCGCTTCGCTTAGATGTTTTCTGGCAATTGCGACCTTTTCGGGATCACTCTCCACCGCATAGATATGGAGGTCCGAATTCTCCGCCAGTGCCCGGGCGAGCTCGCCGGTTCCGGCGCCGAGATCGACACAGAAACCGGAAGTCTGTTTGGATTTTTTCAGGATCTCTTTCGCGGCATCGGTGGGAAGGGCAGGATTGACCACCGGAGATTTCGCGGTCTTGATTTCTTTCTCTTTTTCTTCTCCATCAAAACAATAAACAACGCCCTGATCCGTCGAGACCACCAGTCTTTCATTTCCCGCAGCAAGACCGAGTGCTTTTCCTTCGACTTCATGCGACCACCAGATCGTTCGTTGCCCGGAGTAGTCCACCACGCTGACCTTACCGTCTTCACCACAGATGGCATCACCCCCGGCTACGATAAAATCGAGGATCTCTGCTTCCATTGTGACGAGTCGGGACTCTTCCAGTCGCCGGACCTTTTGGGGAGCCCCTTTTCGGTCAATGATCTGAACGTCCTGCCACTTCGAGGCTTTCAAAGAGCGGCCGGTTGCCTGGACGATGCCACTGCCCACCGCGACGGCCGGGCCCTCACCGATCTGTGAACTAAGTTCTCCTGATTCCAGGTCAAAGAGGCAACCGGCATTCACGAGGAAGCGGTCAGTCGCCATCGCTCTGGTCCCGCCACGATGTTGGTTTTTTTGTAAGTGATAGTGCTGCAGCTCTCCGCTCGTTCGATCAAAGAATGCGGGGACGGCACGTCCTGTCGGAACCAGCAATTGATTACCGGTCGCGACGAGGTAGCCCTGCGCCGACACTCCGCTTTCGGCTTCGGCTCCGCCATGAGGTTGAGCCATAAGAATGTTTCCGGTTCCGCGGTTGGACCAGACTGGTTTTCCGGTGTCGGCATTGAGCCCATGAAGATGAACTCCGTCGCTTGGCCAGATACCTGCAGAAAAGTAGACGGTATCATCCATCACGACCGGTCCTCCTCTTGCTGGCCATTTGGACGTGATTCGTTCGTTGCCGAGAACTTTACTATCATCGGGTCCGCCGCGGAACTTCCAGAGTAGAGAGCCATCTTTCAACGAAACGGCGTAGAGCCAGCCGTCATCGCTTGCCACAAAAATTCGATCTTCCCATCCGGTAGGGGAGAAGCGGATGGGGGCGCCGGTAAAGAATGTCCATCTGGTAAGCCCTGTCTTCGCATCGATGGCGTAGACTTGATCGTCCACCGAGCTGCCAAAGATCACCAGATCGCCCATGATGATAGGATGAAAGGCATTGTCGAAGTCGATACGTTTCGAGGTCGGCCAGGCCGGCCGGGGCGCGTGTTTCGCCCGGTGAATCCATCGAAGGCTCAGCCCGTTGGGAATTTGCTCTTCAGTATAGCCGGTTCTGGCAGCGCCTGCCCGGTATGATGTCCAGTCTTTTGCTGATGCGGAAACTCCAAGGAGGAGAAGTAGAAAGGCGAAATGGAAAATTCTCATAGTATATCAAAAAGTGCACCGGCTACTTGATCTCAAATGCAGTCCGGTGTTTTCGCATCTCCTCCCAAATGGCATGATCAGTCGCCTGAGGAGACACCGTGAAGTAAATCACCGGCGCATTTTTATTGAGCCAGAGATGGACTTCAAAATTCAGAGCCTGTTCCTTCTCCGTCCGAAAAGGCTCTATCCAGTTAAGAGTTCCGCTCCAGGCTTTCGGGGCCTTTCCTGTAGCTGGACCGGGCAGGGATTTCAGATCGCCGGTCATCGCTTTGAGATCGATCGAGAATCCGGAAGTGTCGACAGACTTCTGTTTCCCGCCCATGACAGCATTGGCCAGTCCCTTGTAATAAGTCAGGACCTGAGCTTTGACCGACTCATCAGAGACGTCTTCGCCTTCCTTGAGTAAAAATACCAGCAGGTAGGAAAAAAAGGATTCCGATTCGGGTTTGAACATTCCGGGGGCAAAGCGGATGTGCTCAACACCATTCCATTTCAGATCGGGAGCAAAACCCGGGGGAAGTTGAATCGTCTCACCTTTCCATTCAGCGGGGGTGTGGAAATCGATCGATGTTTCCTGAGACTGAACTGCGGTGAGGAACAGGAAGAGTGTGAAGAGAATGCCGGAAAGTTTCTGCATCCCTTAGCCTCTGAGATCGGGCTGGTCAGTTCAAGTCGGCATGTTAGCCTTATCACGGATGAAAGTTATTCCTATCTGGAGCCTGACAGTGTTTTTCTGTGTGTCCCTTGTATCGGCAGAAAACTGGCCTTCCTTTCGTGGGTCGGGCGCATCGGGTCTGGCGCCGGATGGTCAAGAAATACCATTGAACTGGAGTACCGAAACGGGGGAGGGAATTCTTTTTCAAGTGGAAGTCCCGGGACTCGCTCATTCCAGCCCCGTCGTTTGGGGTGATCAAATTTTCCTGACAACGGCAGTGAGCGGCCTGGGAGCAGCCTCGTTTAAACCGGGTTTGTATGGATCGGGTGACGCCTCCGCAGATCGCTCCGAACACCAATGGCAGATCATTTGTCTCGATAAACTCACCGGGAAAACTCTCTGGTCCAGAATCGCTGTCAAGGGGACTCCGATTGATAAACGCCACGTGAAGGCAAGCTATGCCAATTCCACTCCGGCAACCGATGGCAAGCACGTCGTCGCGTTTTTCGGGTCGCAGGGATTGTTCTGCTATACGGTGGATGGGGATTTTCTCTGGAAACATGATTTGGGACGGCTCGATGTCGGCGCCTACGATCTTCCAAGCTATGAATGGGGGACAGCCAGTTCGCCGATTCTCTTCGAGGGAAAAGTGATCGTGCAATGTGATACCCAGGGGGATTCTTTTATCGCGGCTTTCGATGTCGTGTCAGGAGAAAAACTCTGGCTGACGAAACGCGATGAACTTCCGTCGTGGGGAACACCGACTGTTTATCCGGGGGCGGACCGGGCGGAATTGATCACCAACGGTTCCAACTTTATACGGGGCTACGATCCGAATACCGGTGAAGAGTTGTGGCAATTAGGTGGAAGTTCAAAGATCACGGCGCCGACTCCCTTTTACGCGGAAGACTTGATTGTTGTCGCCAGTGGTCGCGCTCCGGAGCGCCCGATTTTTGTAATCAACCCTGGTGGAAGCGGAAGTCTCGAATCGAAAGATTTGGCGTGGTCAGCCACTCGGCGTGGTCCCTACATGCCGACTCCGATTGCTGTCGATGGGAGATTGTTTGTGGTGAACAACGATGGCCCCTTCACCTGCTACGATCTCAAGACAGGAGAGGAACACTTCCGGCTTCGGATTCCCCATCGTGGTGATGGGTTCAGTGCTTCCCCGGTGGCAGCGGATCGTAAAATCTATCTGAGCGGAGAAGGCGGAAATGTTTACGTGATTGAGGCCGGGGCGGAATTTAAACTTCTCGCCACAAATTCGCTCGGCGAGCCGCTCATGGCTACACCCGCAATTTCCGATGGTGTGATCTATTTTCGTGGAGCGAAACACCTCTTTGCTGTAGGTAAAAAGTGATGCGGTTCGATATGAAATATCTTTTCCTCTTCATCCTGCTGCTCGGTTCTTCAGTTGTCGCCGGGGAGAAGAAAATGAGCGGATACATTGTCATTGGGCAGTCCAATGCCAATGGGCGATCTTATAGTAATGAGTTTTCTGTTGAGGCTCTACGCGAGGATTATGGAACGAATATTCTTTATGCGTACCGCGAGAGATCCTGGCAGAATGGAACGATTCCCGAGGAACTTGCTTTAGGAAAGGTTCGTCCGGATGGAAAGAATCGGGTTGGGATTGAGGTCACCCTGGGGCGCTATTTAGCCGCGCACTCGCCGGAGGAGGTCTTGCTTCTGAAGTTCTGCTCCGGAGGCACATCGATCATTAATTTTCTTCCGGAGTCTGAGAATCTGTTTGAGCCGATGATCACTTATCTGGCAGAGCAGAAAGAGAATGTGGAGAAGAGAGGATACAGCCTGGAATGGAAAGGGCTTTTTGTGATCACAGGCGAGAGCGATTCAAAAGAGGGGAATGCGGAAAAGTTTAGGTCGCGCTTCGTCACGGTTCGCAACGCACTGAAGGAAGAGCTTGGAATCGAATCGTTGCCCACGGTCTTCGGTTTGCTCCGGGGAAACTGGGTGGATACTCCCGCTTCCAATTACTCGAAGCACGATGAGTTCGCGGCCCTGATCAATCGGGATATGACGGAACTGGCAGGCAGGGAGCCAATGATCAAGGTGACTCCATCGAGCGCCGATCTGCAGACGCGATTTGATCGAGGCGATTCAAAGACGGATGGAATCCATTACACGTCCGACAGTTATGCGGTGCTGGGAAGAAGGCTTTACGAAAAGGCGTTTCCTGACAGTGTCTCAAGGATTGATCAGGATCACAACCGGATGTGCGATGTTTTTGAGAAACTTCATGAGGGGAAGCTTGAGAACGGCAAAAGGAATGAGGCGTCCGGCAATACATCGGATACGGACAGGGATGGTGTCGCAGACAGCGTGGAGAATCTGTTGGAAGGATTCGATCCTGACAATGATGATTCCTTTAGGACAGGGCAGGCCTTCAGCGATCTGCACATCCTGTTGTCACGACTCGAAGGGACCGAAGCCCGGCAACAAACTGTGTCGGCGGTCTGGATGAGATACTCAGGAGGGCAGACATCGGGAACCCTCAATTCGGTAGAGGTTCTTTGGAAAGGGCCTCAGCATGAAACCACGCTGTCGAATGGGCAGATAGTGACGACAAACTCCAGTGGTTCTGAACCGGTCGAGCACATCGTCACCTTCAGCGAACCCGTGGAAGAACTTCAGGTATCGGTTTCAGGGATGGCACAGAATAATTCCGTGGCCTTCGATAATCCGTTTTCAGTCGTAGAGAAGTCGCGTGATATTCTTGCAGAAGGAAAATCAATCGTTGGAAAAGAGAAATCGAACTCCAGCGCAAGCCTGCTTTTCAGCGGGCCTCTCAAAGAACTTACGATCAGTGTTCCCGGCAACGACGCAATGAGCTTTCTCCTGAAGGCCAGTGTGATCGTGCCCGGCAAGCCCTTGCAACAGGTTTCGGATTTAGAAAATTAGACTTGGAATTTTCGACTCCGTCGGCATGGGGTACAATCGATGATCCCACCCTGTTCAAACGGCTCCGAATAACTCTTCAATCTGTCCGGTCGAATCCCCGTGTGATTCCACATCAATTCCGGATCCTTTCAAGAGGCTGAGCCACAAGTTACAAAGAGGAGTCTTCGGATCCTTCATCACGAGGTGGCGGCCATGTTGGACGCCAGCTCCTCTGCCGGTCACCACAGTTGGGCAGTTTGTCAGGTAGTGAATGGAGTTGATATTACTTCCCAGCGTCACCGTCGTGTTGTCGAAAAGGGTGGTGTCATTTGCTTCCTTGATCGCCTTGAGCCGATCGATGAAATGGGCGAACAATTCAGACTGTTTCAGATCCCGTTCCCTGGAAACTTCCTTCCGTGCCCCTTCGCTGTAGTGACTCATGTTGTGGGATGTAATGGTGGCACCCATGCTTCGGATAAAGGTATCGAGCGGCTGGCGGTAGGTGAAAACACGGGACGCGTCGACCTGCATTGCCGCGATCATCAGGTCATACATCATTTTGACTTCTTCGACACCCTCAAGTCCTGCGCCGGGTTCCTTGATCGGCTCGCTCGGTCTTACCTTCGGTACGTCGAGCCATTCCTCTTCTTTGGAGAGTCGGGTTTCGATTTCCCGGATGGACTGAAAATATTCATCGAGTTTATCGGTGTCCGCTTTTGTCAGTCCCCGACTGGTGGATTTGGCATCCTCAAGAACAGTGTCGAGAACGCTTCTCTGCTGGAGCAGGGCCGCCTGTCTTTCAGCGAGCGGTGTCTTGTCATCGGAGAAGAGACGGTGAAACGCTGCCACCGGAGTATCATATCCGGCCATTGGTTTCCCCTGCCGATTCCAGGCCAGAGAGAGACCCGGTCCATGACCATTGTCGCCTCCCTTGTATCCCAATTGCACAGAAGTGAATCGAGTTTCTTTTCCCAGCGTTTCCGCAGCAACCTGATCGGCGGAAATGGTGTTGTGAAAACTCTGCCCGGGTTCGGCGTAGCGATTTGCACCGGTCAGCCAGAAGGTGCTGCCCCAGTGCGCTTCGTTGTTATACTGATTGGAAAGATTCTGAATGACAGTGATATCGCTCTTGTGGCGTTCGAGAGGGGAAAGCCCTTCGCTCAACTGGTAGTCCGATCCGGTAATCTTTGAATCCGGATACCAAGTGTCGCGGGTGAATCCAAATCCGACCCCGAGAAATGCGAGGCGCTTTGGCGGAGTGGCCGGAGCCGCTGCGGAAACGAAAGGGCGAAATCCGGCCGACTCCAGGAAGGGGAGCGCGACGAGTGCGGAACTGCTTCGCAGAAAAGTGCGGCGGTTTTGGGAGAGAGTATTCATTTCGGGAAAGTGGGTGATTGGCTGGTCTGCCTTCGCTTAGAGAGTGAGTTTATAGGTTTGGCATCTATTCTGCCGTCCACAGGTGGAACCTATTTCTTGGTTCGGAATGGTTTCGATTGGATGAGGGCGTGAATAAACTGGCGCATTTCGCCGTCTTTGGCAGCGGCTTGTTTCAGGATCCGCTCGCGGAGGCTTTCGTCTGAAAACCCGTAGGGACGACCGAGGCCGTATTCGATGAGCGACTCGGTGAAGCCTCTCGCAAAAACGTCGGACTGCTCAGCGAGACGATCACGCAGCCCATAGTAATCAGCGAACGCCTCCCTGTTGGGAAGCTGTCCGCTGGCATCGATTGGAATCACCTTCTTCTGACGGACCTTTTTCTTAACCACCTTCTTCAATTCCAGCGTGTCCCGCCAGATTCCGGCCGCATCGAAATTTTGAAGACCAAAACCGATAGGATCAATTTTGCGATGACACTGCGCGCACTGGGCCTCCTCCATGTGGGCCTTCTGCATTTCCCTTGGAGAAAGGAGTTGTCCGCTCAGGCGGCTGATTTGCGGAACATTGGCCGGTGCCGGCGGGGGCGGGTCGTCGAGCAGTTTTCGCATGACCCACGCACCTCGTTCAACAGGGGATGAGCGTGTCCCGTCCGATCCCATCGCAAGGATAGCTGCCATTCCCGTTAATCCACCGCGAGGCGAATTGGCAGGGAGGCTGACTTTTTGAAATTCTCCCCCGGTGACCCCTTCAATGTCGTAGTAATCCGCGAGGACATCATTGACCACAATGTGATCAGCTTTTAGCAAATCGGACAGGGGCCGATTCTCATTGAGGATCTTCCGGATCGTTTGATACACCTCCTGACGCGCGGCTTCCTTGACACTCTCGTCAAACTTCGGGAACTGCTTGAAGTCGAACTGAAAGAAATCGAGGCGCTCCATGTGCAGCCATTGATGAGCAAAACGGGAGATGAATTCATCGGCCTTGGGATCGTTGAGCATTCGGTTCGTATGCCAGCCGAGTTTGGCGGGGTCTTTCAACTCTCCGCGCCTGGCAACAGCGTAGAGCGCTTCGTCCGGCGGGGCGCTCCAGAGAAAATAGGAGAGCCGAACTGCGAGTTCGAGATCGGTGAGTTCCTTTTTCTTCTGACCCGGAGATGGTTCGATCAGGTAAAGGAAACCCGTCGATGCCATGACCACGGCGAGCGGCTCGCGAATCGCCTCGTGGAACTTTTTGTCTTTCTTTGTCTCGATCTCGTAAAGGCCGTAAAGTTTCTCGATAAAGGCAGCGGAAGGCTCTTTGATCCGGAAAGCCCGCCTCGTGAATTGCTCGATGACTTCCCGCGCATAAACACTTTGATCCCCCTGATTCCACCACATTCCTTTGTGAAAAATCGAAGTTGTGCTGCGAGGTGGCCAACTTTCGACGATGGGGCCATCGAGCTCCAACCAGTCGATCCAAAGAGCCGGATTCGGCCCCGCCCCTGATTTGATTTGGGATTGTAGGAAAGTGTAACGCGCTGCATCGCGGCTGTTGGGCTGGCGCTGACGCAAACCAAAAGTCCGGGATCCTGCTTTCGTGACCGACACGGGGATTTCCAGGATTTGAGGTTCCTCGAGAGAAGCAGAAACTTTGACGCATCCGAACACGGCCATTTCTCCGGAACGTACATTCGCGGCGATTTCCCCGTACTCGACGAAATGCTGATGAGACTCCGCTCCCGGCAGGGTAGCGATCCGGACTTTCAGCAAGTAGTCTCCCGGAGGCCAGTTCTTCGGAACGGCGATGGTGGGCACAACGGCTCCGTTGAAAAGCAGATTCAGCATCGCTCCCGATTTTGAGTTCTCCTGTGAGAGATACCTTTCGTAGGTCGCAAACTGCTGATTGTAGAGACGTTCGTGGAAGCGCACATCATTCTCGTCGATGAAGTCGAAATCCGAGGGCTCTTTTTTTCCTTCAGTGGCCCGCCATTCTTCGGCACGTTTGAAGTCTTTCTCGATCTTCGAGGATAGTTTTTGAAACCGGGTATTGATCCCCTCCTCCACTTCCACTTTCGCCTGACGGCGCTCCGGTTGCTTTCCAAAAACGAAGGCTTCATCCAGAGCAGTGCGGGCCAGTTTCAGGTATTGCTCAAATTGATCACTGGAGAAAAAGAGCGAGTTCCCTGCAGTGTCGAAGCCGCCGGAGTTGGCATCGTCCGGAAGATCCGACGCATCAATCTCAACCCCGAGCAGGTCTTTTACGGTGTTCTCGTATTCGCGCCGGTTGAGGCGCCGCATCGTGATCACTCCCCCGGAATCGCTAAGCACCTCCCGGGCGACGACCATTTGATGGGAGAGATCGTCAAGGAACAAGGTCTTCTCTTTCTGGGAAATCTGAGCTTTGTCTTCAGGGGGCATCTCGCCTGAGTTGATGACATTCAATACTTTTTGCCACATCTCCGCTGATTGGATGGAATCAATATTGAAAGAGAGTTCATCGAGATTCACCTCGCCTTCCGTCGTTAGAGAGTCATGACATTCGATGCAGTATTTATCGAAGACAGCAAAATGGGATTCCGGCATCAATGCTTTCGGAACGTCTGCCGCACCACACGGTGCGACGTTGAGGACGAGCGTCAATAGAATGAACTTGGCCTGGAAAAATTTCATGAATGGGTTTGGCGAATCAACAATAACCCCGGCAGAAGGTAAAGTTGTATATTTTGGCGATGTAATGAAGGGGGGATGAGCAATTTGGAATTTTAAAAAGGACCGATTGTGAAACTTGATTCGCGCGAAGTGAGGGCGTAGATACGCGAATCATGGCGACATTTTCTGCAGCAGGCGAAATCAAATCCCAATGGGGCGAAGGTCCGGTTTGGTGGGGCGACACTCTTTACTACGTCGATATCGAAGGGCATCTCGTGATCGCGTGGCACCCCGGGTCCGGGACGGAGAAATCATGGCAAGTCGGTGAACGCGTCGGAACGGTTGTGCCTCGTCAGTCGGGTGGTCTTGTCATCGCCGGCGACAATGGCTTTCGCTTTCTCGATATCGAATCGGGCGAACTTTCTTTCCTCTCCGATCCTGAGTCCGATAAACCGGACAACCGTTTCAACGACGGCAAATGTGATCCCTCGGGCCGGTTCTGGGCGGGGACGATGCATCTGAACAAACCGCGCCAGCCGGTGGCAGCTCTTTATCGACTCGATGCCGATCACAGTAAGCACAAAATTCTAAGCGACATCACCGTTTCCAACGGACTCGTTTGGAACCGGGCGGCAGACACTTTTTTCTACATCGACACTCCGACGGAGCAGGTGGTCGCTTTCGATTATGATTCCGGATCCGGAAACATTTCCAACAAGCGGCTTGTCGTTGATACTATGGATTTCAAAGGAGTTCCCGACGGGATGGCGATCGACGAGAATGACAATCTCTGGGTGGCGATGTGTCACGGAGGAGTGATTCGCTGCTTTGATTCGAGCAATGGACAGACGCTGGAGGTTCTTGAAACACCTACTCTGGAAGTGACTGCTCCTGCTTTCGGCGGCGCGGACCTTTCGGATCTTTATGTCGCGACCGGTCAGTCAGGAATCACGGAGGGAGATCCTCTCGCCGGACATTTGATCTTTACCGAAGATGCGAGTGTAAAAGGAGTTCCCTCCTTTTCTTTCGCGGGGTGATATCTAGACAGGAAGCTGCCGGGTGGAGTTGGCTGACCTTGGGCAACCTTTAATTGCTCCTACCCGGGCATCTATCGCCTGAATTCAGTCTCACTTCCTTTTGTATCTCTGACTGGTGGGCCGTGAAGTGTTTCCTGCTGCGTCGGTCCCGCGGACGCTGACGGAAACGGCTCTCTTCTTTTTGAGTGTGCTTCTCGGAACTTTCACTTTAAACGCCTTTGATCCTCGCCCCGAAAACGTTTTATACCGGGACCCCGTCCATTTTGCCTGAAAGGATTTCAGGGCCTCGTTGGACTTCCCTCTTACGATC
Source organism: uncultured Verrucomicrobiales bacterium (assembly GCA_913058215.1). GTDB lineage: Bacteria > Verrucomicrobiota > Verrucomicrobiia > Verrucomicrobiales > DEV007 > Arctic95D-9. The sequence continues at coordinate 1,772 of CAJXQE010000226.1, read as the reverse complement.
AGACTTCTTGAGTATCGGAATGATCTGGATGGCTTCGTGATCCGAAGCCTCGGTGCCGTTGTGTCGGTGACCACCGCAATCTTGGTGATTGAAAAGTTGTCGGCAGAAACTGAACCGCTCGGGATTGTCAGTGCTTCGGAAAATCCTGAAATAGCCACCTGGAAACTCGGATCGTTCCCTATTTGCCACGGACTGTTTCGCGATGAGCCGCCGCCGGTTGCACCCACTCCGAAGCTTCCCCACTCCACCCACTGAAAGCCATCGTTACTGCCGGTAGTATCATAGAAAGCCGTGAAGATTTTTGTGGATGGATTGTAGTTAAGTCGGACGGATCCATCTGTCACGGACGCGTGCGAAGTAGGTGATGTGAATGGCATTACTTCACCGCCTGCGTCCTGAGAGCTCAGTGCTGCCAGGAATCCCTTTTCGTTTCCTGAACGAATTAACTCGATGTAGATGCTGTCGTTGGAGTTTTCCAGATTGGTGATTCTGAGGCCTATAGATGCATTGTCGTCCCCGTTGGGGAGCACATTATTGGAGACATCTAGAATCACGTCGCACTGATCCGTGCCTCCTCCGATATTCACGTTCCAGGGGCGCCGAGCCTCGTCGAAGCCTTGATTCGTGTCCGGAGTGCCAACGAGGTATTCAACCCTCGTGTTGGTTTCGTCGAAAATAGCCCCTCCCAGAGCATCATCCATTCCCCATCTGTATGTGTCTTTGCTGTTGTCGCTGAACTCGTCACTATGGGGGGTGGAAAAGAAGAAAACCGTTCCCGCGCCGTCCGGCAGAATTACTTCAAAAGGAGTCGTGTCGATACCGAGGCCGGAGATTGTTTGGCCGGAAAGTAAGAGCGAACCTGAAAAGTTTGCGCCCGAAACATATCCGAGCGGAAGGCCAAGTTCATCATTCCCGGACTCAAACAAAAAACTCGAAGCAGGATCCACATCTCCTGCAGATACATTCGAGCCATTACCGAAGGAAAAATTTGGAACATCTACACTGAACAGGTAAATCGACGAATTTGGAGAGATGTTGTTGTTGCCTTCTCCATCAAAAACACCGTTGGATGGATCAAATCCAGTGGATACCGCCCCAAGATCGCCATCGTCCGTTAAGTTGGCTGTGTTGATTGAGCCATCCCAACTGAGTGTCACTCCGGAAGAAGTTTCGGAAATGGAGATCTCAACGTCTCCCAGGGCATGGAGGCCTGGTAAACAAAGCGCCGCTATAAGAATTGTTTTGCTGGTGAAGCTCGCAAAGGCTCGAAACAGTGGCTTGGAGAAATTTATAGACATGATATACGTCATAGAGTGCAAGGAAGTAGACGTCAAGAACGGCTGTATGCGTATTCCAGCCGCCACACAGAGATCTTCAGATTCGGCTGGGTTTGGCCATGAGTTTATTCTATTCGGCCTCCATTCCGCAAATTGACCTTGAGAATCCGTATGTTTCCTTTCTGGCAATGAAATTCTCAGTGACTTTTTTATCCGGTCTCGTCGTGCTTGCTGCGACAGCATTTTTTTCACCCGTCGCCCATACTGCAGAATCTAAACCGAACATCCTGCTGATCATGGCAGACGACGTCGGCAGCGATGCGATTGGTTGCTACGGTGGGCAATCTTATCCGACGCCGAATATTGATGCGCTGGCGGAGGGTGGAATGAAATTCAATCACGGTTACTCCATGCCGGTTTGTCATCCATCGCGTGTTTGTCTTATGACCTGTCTCTTATACACATCTCCGAGCCCACGAGACCGAGGCTGATCTC
>CAJXQE010000225.1 GCA_913058215.1 uncultured Verrucomicrobiales bacterium | reverse complement strand
ATCTACACTATCCTCTTCGTCGGCAGCGTCAGATGTGTATAAGAGACAGAACCGGTACAGCGTCATAGTGGGCCGAGTTGGCGAACTCCTTTATCACTATAGGGTTCCAGGCATAAACGACCAGCCAGCCCAGGGACATCCCGAATCTTCTCGAAAGAGAGATCAGGAGGAATACGATACCCATATCGAAACAGATCAGTATCAATTTCAGCCCAATCGCAGACCATCCACCGATCCACGCAGAAATCGCAAAAACTGCCTGGGCAACGGGAGGATACACTGTTGTGACCGCCTGATGGCTGACCCGCGAGAACCAGTTTGGCTCTTCCAGCCGCAGCAATTCCAGTTTTTCCAGAATCTCCCCTTCCTCAGCCGAAAATTCCCGGCCACGCCACATCACGCTGGTGTTGGCGTCTTCAAACGGCTCTTCGATTTCCTCTCTCCAAAGATAGAGCGCACCCGGTTCAAACCGGTAAGGATTGATCCCAGAGATCGATGATTTCCCATCCCAGATATAGCGGTAAAAATCGCTTTCGTGAATGGGCTCACCCCACATTGCCACCAGTCGGAGAACAACGGAGAACGCCAACAGCGACGAAGCTGAAAGCATCCATTTTCCGCGTTTTAGTTGCAGAAAGAGCAGATACAAAAGCAGGCACCCCAGAGCGTGGACGACAAGATACGTCCCCGTTGGCATGAACCGGTTATCGACCTCCCAGGCAAATCCGGATCGCCACTCTTCCGGGAAAAACGGAAAGTCCAGACCTCGTGAAAGAAGAACCAGGAATACCCACAAACCGACGAGCACAATTCCAACAAGGAACGGAGCGAATCTTTGAAAATTACCTGGCCGGTCATTAGGCATGCCCCGCCAGAGTAGCGCAGCATTTCAAAAAAGGAACTCAGAGAAACGGACTTGAATGGCTAAATATCTTGCTGTGATTTCCACCACTCAATTATTTTCTCCCACCACGACAATTCGCTGTCTTCGTCCTCATCGCCCTCTTCCTCATCAAGGAGTTGCTGAAACTCATCAATCAAGTCTTCAGCATCAGTGGCAAGTGCGCCTGAAGGCATTGGCACATAGCCAAAGATATCTTCCTGGGCGTCCACCGAAACCAAACTCATGGTCCTGGCAAGGCTCTCGGCATAGGAATGGTAATTATCAGCCGAAATCCCCGAACTGACGGCACATTGAGACGCGAGATAGGCGGCCGTCGTGTCGTCATCCACAAGCTGCGCTTTGACTTCAAACAAGCAGACTGTCTGGAGAAACGCCAGACAGGCAAGGAGTTTGAAGCGATGTAGAGTGGAATTCATTCCGAAAAAGGATTGAGATGGTATTTATCAATAATCTGGTTTTTATAGTTAGCAAGGATTATTTTAATATTTTTCAGTTTCGAGAACAGTTTACAAGTTTTGAGAATTCGGCCGATTTTGGCTTTCCCCCTTTCTCATGCTCTCTATGCTATCCCTTGTCAGCGGATGATCCTTGCTTCTCCACAATTTCTCTTACTTCTTCCCTTGATCGCCGCCGCCGGTTGGTTTTTCTCACGCCTGCAACTCTGGAAGCCACTTCGTGTGGGGATCATTCTGTTGATCGTTTTTATACTCTCCGATCCGCAAATCGAACAAAAAGGCCGTGGAATTGACCTTTGGGTTCTGGTCGATCGCTCGTTTTCAGCTGAACAAGTCGTAGAGAAAAACTTCAAAGAATGGAGAACTCTCCTCGAGAAATCACAGCCCGGGCGGCACGATCGACTCTTTTTTGTGGATTTTGCTGGCGAAGTGATCGCCTCATCCAAATCAGAAGGAACCAATTATCCCGGTGACCGATCTCAAACGAGGACGAATCTCGCAATACAGGACACACTCGCCCGTGCTTCTGAAGATCGACACTCACGAATCCTGATTTTTTCAGACGGCTACTCCACAGGACCTCTTGAAGGCGTAGCCGAGAAGCTAATTCAAAGCGGCATCCCATTGGATATTCGGGAACTGCGGCTTGATGACGGCAGAGACTACCGGGTTTCTTCGATGGAAATTCCTGAGCGCGTCCAAATCGGTGAGCCTTTTTTGATCGATTTTGCGGTCAGGGGTCAGCCGGACGCAGTAATCCCCTATTCTGTCTACCGCGGGAAAACAAAGATTTTTGAGAAAAGTGTGGAGATCATCGGCGGTTCCGGGCGGGTTCGCTTTTCCGATCGAGTCGTAAATGCTGGCGCTTTTGAATACACGGTTCGCTTAAATCCTGAGGCCGATGCCCACGACGGAAACAATTCCCATTCCGCCTGGGTGGAAGTCACCTCCGGTCCACGCATTGTTCTAGTAAGTCGATATGCCAATGATCCTCTGGTAGGCATCCTTAAAGCTCAGGGTTTCGACGTCCAGTTGGTGAACGAGCCACTTTCTCTGCAGCCGGGAATGCTGACTGGAGCCCGCTCCGTCATTTTAAACAATGTCCCTGCCTACGATATTCCCAATGAGTTCCTCGAAGCACTCGACTTTTTCGTCACCGAACAGGGTGGAGGTCTCCTGATGGCCGGAGGAAAAAAGAGTTTCGGTTCCGGAGGATATTACCAATCGGCCATTGATCCCCTCCTCCCGGTGACGATGGAACTGAAAAGCGAACACCGGAAACTGGCAGTCGCGATGGCAATCGTCATGGATCGTTCCGGCTCCATGGCGATGACGGTTAATTCAGGGAATAGCAAAATGCAGCTCGCAAATGAAGGAGCTGCCCGGGCTGTAGAGCTGCTTGGTTCAATGGATGCCGTGACAGTCTTTGCCGTGGACAGCTCCGCGCACAAAATCGCCCCGCTTCTGAACGTAGGCACCAGCAGAGCCAATCTCATCGGCCGGATACGCAGCATCGAATCGATGGGAGGCGGCATTTACGTCTACACAGGCATGAAAGCGGCCTGGCAGGAATTGAAGAAGGCCGAGGCAGGACAACGACACATGATTCTTTTCACCGACGCAGCCGACTCAGAAGAACCCGGCGAGTACAAGACTCTGATTCAGGAAATGCGAGACGATGGAGCCACCATCAGTGTGATCGGACTCGGAACACGAAGCGACTCTGGCGCGAAATTTATCGAAGACATCGCTGTCCGCGGAGATGGGCGAATCTTTTTCTCCAACGTCCCTGGAGACCTGCCCAATATCTTCGCTCAGGAAACGGTTACAGTCGCGAGATCCACTTTCATTGAAGACCCGGTAGCTACGCAAGCAACCGGAAGCTGGTACGAACTGGCTGACAGGAATATTGACTGGCTTCCCAAAGTAGACGGCTACAATCTCAGCTATCTTCGTAAAGATGACAGTGCCGCTCTCATTTCCAGCGATGAATATGGCGCACCTCTCGTCGCCTTCGGACGTCGCGGAATAGGAAGAACTGCTGCGGTGTCTTTTCCTTTGGGCGGCGAGTTCTCTCAATTGACTCGGGATTGGGACAAAGTCGGGGATTTCGTCCAAACCATGAGCCGATGGCTACTGGGAGAGAGCATTCCGCCGGGCCTGGGAATTCGTCATGAGATCACCGGGACCGAACTGAAAGTGGATCTGCTTTTCGACACTTCCGAATGGGAGCAGCGTCTCGTTAATTCCCCACCCAAAATCATGATGAGCAGAGGGCTCGAAACACCGGAATCATTCGAACTGACCTGGGATCGCATTGCCCCCGGACACTTTTCTTTGCGGACACCACTCAAAGAGGGCGAAGTCTATCGAGGAGCAGTTCAGGCTGGAAACTCCGCTCTGCCCATCGGTCCGCTTTCCGTGGGAACCCGAAGTGAGTGGGCCTTCGATCAGGATAGAGTTGCCGAACTAAAACAAACTTCACTCGCCAGCGGAGGGCGCCAACTCGTCGATCTCGAAGATGCGTGGAAGAAACCGCCCACTGAATCCTATGAATCAATCGTGCCGTGGTTGATGCTCCTTTTGATCCCGCTCTTTCTATTCGAAGCATTTGTTACCCGCACGGGCTGGAAGATGCCGGTTTATACGCGGAAAGAACGCCCTGCCCGCAGTAAAAAAGAAAATAAAACAGCAGTCGCTGCGCCCTCTCCTGTTGAAGAAGACAAACCTGAGGCAAAACCCAAAGTCGAAGAACAAACGGCAGTCGACCCGGCTGAAGCCCGTCGTCAAAGGTTTTCCCGTGCGAAAAAGCGCCGTTAAAATCCCTTTAAAAAATCGGCAAATCCGTTTCCATTGCAGCAAGCAAACACTCTACCAACGATCATGAAAAAATCCGTCTACATCCTCGCACTTACCTGCCTCGCCGGGACCTTTGCTCTCGTCGCTCAGGATAAAAAGAAAAAAGAAGAACCGAAAACCTGGCCGGAAAAAGCGGCGCAGCGTTTTGGTGACAAACCGACAGCGGAACAAAAGAAGCAAATTGAAGAGGCAATTCCGAAAGCAACAGCCAAGCCAAAAAAAGACCGGAAGGTTCTCGTATTCTGGCGTTGTGAGGGATTCATCCACACCTCGATTCCTTTCGGCAATCATGCCATGTCGGCAATCAGCCAACAAACGGACGCTTTTGAAGCGACACTCGCGCACGAATATAAGGTCTTTACCAAAGAGAATCTCGAGCAATACGACGCCATCATTTTCAACAACACCACCCACCTCAAGCCCAACGAAGAGCAACAGGCTGCCATCCTCGATTTTGTAAACGGCGGCAAAGGCATCGTCGGTTTTCACGCAGCAGCGGATAACTTCGGAAAATCAGGCGACTACCCCGGATGGGATGAAGGTATCGCCATGATCGGTGGAATTTTCAACGGACACCCCTGGGGTGCAGGCGGAACCTGGGCGTTCAAACTGGATGATCCCGATCACGTGCTCAATGCCGCCTTCAAAGAAAAAGGCTTCTGGCACAGAGACGAAATCTACTGGTACAAACCTGAAAACTTTCAAGGTCGTGACAAACTCAGGATCCTTCTCAGTCTCGACATGAGCAAAGCGGCAAACACCAAGCCGCTCGAAAACGATAGGAACAAAGGAAAAGTGAAAGGCGAAATCAAAGATGTCGACGTGGCCGTTTCCTGGGTTCGCGAGATCGGAAAGGGCCGACTCTTTTTCACGAATCTCGGACACAACGACGTGACCTTTGCCGATACCACCATTCTGCAACACATGCTTGATGGAATCCAATACGCCATGGGTGATATTGACGCAGACGCCAAACCTTCTTCGGAAGTAAAAGGCGAAGCTGCTCTTGCTCCCGAAGAGGCGCCTAAGTAATTTCGAAAGCACACCATCCTGAAAAGGAGACGTTCACGCCCAACATTATGCTCCAGGAATACCGCGATTTCGCCGAAGCGACTGCCCGTGAGGCGGGAAAGCTTACCTTGGAGTATTTTCTCACCGACGCAGCCCGACCTGAGTTCAAGGGCGACGACACTCCTGTCACCATTGCGGACCGGGGTGCCGAAGAACTCATCCGCAAAAGGATTGCAGAGAACTTTCCGGATCACCAGATCGTCGGGGAGGAATTTGGAGAAAGTGAAGGCGACTCCGGAGCATCCACTCACCGATGGATCATCGATCCCATCGACGGAACCAAGTCTTTCGTCCACGGAGTTCCACTTTACTCAGTCCTCCTTGCACTCGAGATCGATGGCAATGTCGAAGTCGGCTGCGCCTATTTCCCCGCGCTCGATGAAATGATTTCCGGAGCCACTGGTCTGGGTGCCTTGTGGAATGGCAAGCCCTGTTCCGTTTCCGATGAACCTAATCTCGACCGGGCCGTCTGCGCTCACATTGATACGGCCTACTTCGGTAAAAACGGAAAAGGGGAACCCTGGGATCGCTTGCAGAAGGAAGTCTACTACAACGCCGGCTGGTGCGACGCCTACGGGTATTTGTTAGTCGCAACTGGTCGCGCCGAAATCATGATCGACCCGGTCATGGCCGTCTGGGATTGCGGCCCCTTCCCGCCGATCTTCCGCGAGGCCGGCGGATATTTTGGAGATTGGTCAGGAAATGAAGGCAACATTGAAGGCGGCGAAGCTCTCGCCACCAACCACCACTTGAAAGACGAAGTAGTCAAAATCCTCAAAGGAGAATGAGCATGTCCCTGTTTCAAAAGCAAAGAAGCGAAGGTCGGAAGACTTTCGTCATCCTGCTATCCACAGCCCTCTTTCTCTCCAGTGCCTCAGCCCGCGAGTGGCACATCAATCCAGAAACCGGAAACGACGAAAGTAACGGAACAAAAGACACTCCGCTCGCCACTGCCCAGATCGCAGCCAACCGCGCTGAACCCGGCGATATCATCCACCTTCATCCGGAGAACGCACTTTATCGCCAGTCGATCACACTCAACAAAGGCCAAACCAGGCTCACCATTGAAGGAAACGGCGTAACCCTGACCGGTGCTGACCCGCTCAAAGTTGCATGGGAATCTCTCGGCGGAAACCTCCAGCGCACCCGCCTCCCTATCCCACGTTGGGGACGGCATCTACTCGTCGTAAACGGAAAGAAAGTCCACATGGCGCGCAGATCCGTACACCCCAAAGATTTCCCTCCAGCGGAAGAGTTGAAGGATGGCGAGTTTCGCTGGGACGACATCGATGACAAAGAGGGCTGGCTGACATTGAAAGGCAGCACCAAAAATCTGGAATGGGCCATCCGCCCCAACGGAATCGGAACCGGCGGCGACTTAAGCGGAATCGCTGTCCGCAATCTCAATGCCCGCCATTTTCTCAACGACGGATTCAACATCCACGGAAACGCCCGCAATCTGCTTTTCGAGAACATCACCGGTTACGAGAACTTCGATGAAGGGTTCAGCGCTCACGACACCTGCGAGGCGTGGATCAAAGACAGCAAATTCTGGAAGAACGAAAACGCCATCGCTGACGTCAATATGGCAGACACTTACTACGAGAACTGTGAATTTTCAGATAGTGACAGTGTCGAAGTATTATTGTTCGGCGGCCGACACGTCCTAATGGATTGTCGAATTCTCCCTACCAAAACTTCCACAGCTATCGATATCAGACGGGGAGGTCACCCCAAGAGAAAGGGTCTGATCTCGGAAGGGAACGTGACTTTTCTTGAGACGACGATCACCAGGGAGGACCCTAAGATCAGCTATGGCCCCAACACAGCGGTGTTTCATGACGAGAAGAGCCGGGGATGGTTAAAGAGTGTAAATTTACGGCAGCATTCAAGCAACTTTTCATCCGAATCTACATTCGCCCCAATTGAGATAGGACGGCATGATGACGGTCAAGCGATCGTCGCGTCCTTTAACGGCATCACCTCTTTTGATACGGCTGTCCGATGGCGACTCCTCACCTTCGTTCCTCTGGATTACAATAAGCACCCTGCTTGGGATTCTATTATCTCAATGGACACCCCGATTCCAAAAGTGGAGTTTCCCCCTACCGGCCCTGCTTACGAATCTTCTAAGGCCACTGCCCATTCGCTTTGGAGATTGTTTATCAAATACAAACCTGACCTTGTCGTCTTCCCCCCTGATCAGAGAGGCGGCGAGCTTCACAAAGCCATTGAAAACTCGTTCAACATTGTATTTCGCGAGCCCAATTCCCCCTTGGAGGAAATCACCAGAATGAGATCGGATCTCCCCCTTGAAGAAAGAAACGCGGTCATGCGGTCTCCCGAAACCGTCGCCACGCAACTATCCGAAAACTACGGCAAAAAATTCTCCGGCAGTTACATCGAAGCCCTTGCGCTCATCTCACACCTTCGCCTCGGCAATGAAGATGCCGTAAAGTCAATCGCCGCCAATTTCCTGAAGAACGCAGAACTCCCTAAGAATGGAGGATCCATTGCCGGGAGCCTCCTTTTCAGCCGACTCGACGACGACGCTTCCCGCCAGCGGGTCATCGACGTTGCCAACATGGCCTTCGATAAGGAAGGTAACCCACTCGAAGCCATGCCGACGCACAGCGAAATGAGCGATGCCGTTTTTATGGCATGCCCCATTCTCGCCGAAGCCGGTCGCATTACTGGTGAGAAAAAGTATTTTGACCAATGCCTTGCCCATTTCCGCTTCATCCGGAATCACTGCCTGCGGGACGACGGAATCTACCGGCACTCACCGCTCGACGAAGCAGCCTGGGGCCGCGGCAACGGCTTCCCCGCGCTCGGTCTCGCCATGGTTCTCGAAGCATATCCGGAAGACCATCCCGGTCGTGCCGAAATCCTGACAGAGTTTCAGAATCACATGAATGCTCTCGCTCCCTATCAGGACCTGACCGGAATGTGGCATCAAGTGATCGACCATCCCGAGAGCTACGCTGAGTTCACATCAAGCTGCATGATCTCTTACGCCGCTCTTCGCGGATTCCAAAACGGCTGGCTCGAGGAAAAGGAGTGGGAACCGAGAGTCTGGCGTGCCTGGTCAGGGATCAAGTCACGAATCGGAGCCGACGGCGTCACCCTCATCGATGTCTGCACCGGGACCGGAAAACAGAAATCGCTCGAAGACTATTTCAATCGCAAAGCCATCCTCGGACGCGACGACAGAGGCGGCGCCATGGCACTTCTCTTTTCCACAGAGATGATGAGTTGGCTCGGTGAGGAATAGAGAAAACTTCTCTCGCCGGGAAAAGCAGGATCCATCAGCCTGAGAATGCGTGCGTTACCGAGCACCGTGGATGGTCATCATTCGGCGAAGGAATGGCTACTTTCCACACGCAATTCCGCCCCCGACCGGAATTGAGAACGGCCCGGTTTTCACTATCTTACGCGAGTTGATTATGAAGTTGCACCACTTCATCGCCACCCTGCTGGCAACCGTATTTCCATTCGCTGCATTTTCAGCGGAAAAGATCGACGACGCCAAGCGGAAATTTTTTGAATCAAGGATTCGTCCTGTCCTCGTTGAGAGTTGTTACGAATGCCACTCTTCCGGAGCCAAAAAAGTAGGCGGCAAACTGCTCCTCGACAGTCCGGATGCCCTGCGAGACGGAGGTGAATCCGGTGCGCCTATGGTCGCAGGAAAACCGGACGCCAGTCTTCTCATTCATGCACTTCGCTACGAGAACGATCTCGAAATGCCGCCGGAGAAACCATTACCGGAAACCGTGATCGCTGATTTTATCAAATGGATCAACATGGGGGCTCCTGATCCACGAGCGTCAGATCCCGATAAGAAGGCGGAGGCACCCACTCTGGAGAGACAATACAAGGAGGGAGAACTCTGGTCTTTTCAGGCAGTAGAAGATCCTTCGCCACCCTCCGTGAAAAACACCTCCTGGCCACGATCTTCCATCGATCGTTTTGTCCTCGCCAAAATCGAAAAGGAGAAACTCACGGCGGCTTCCGATGCCACACCGCAAAATCTGATTCGGCGACTCTCTATCGATCTGACAGGACTGCCACCAAGCTTTGACGAGGTTCAAGGGTTTACCGACTCTTTTCAAGCGAAGGGACAAGAGGCCACTATTGAACTTATCAACCAGTTGCTTGCCTCCCCCCATTTTGGAGAACGCTGGGGCCAACACTGGCTCGATGTCGCCCGCTTCGCTGAATCCAACGGCAACGACGGTCTCAGCCGTAACCCCACTTTCCCTCACGCGTGGAGATACCGCGACTATGTCATCGCTGCCCTGAACGAAGACACACCTTACGATCAGTTTCTGACCGAACAAATCGCCGGCGACTTGCTGGAGCATTCCTCCCCCGAACAGCGGGATCGGTTTCTCACAGCCACCGGATTTCTCGCCATTGGATCCAAGCCCGCCAAGGCAATGAACAACAATTTCAATATGGATGTGGTGGCAGATCAAATCGAAGTCGTCTCCACCGGGCTGCTTGGACTGAGCGTCGGTTGCGCCCGTTGTCACGACCATAAATTTGATCCGATTCCGACCAAGGACTACTACGCGCTCGCTGGATTCTTCACCAGCACGGAGCCTCTCTGGGGAATTGCGGCAAATGAAAAGCTCACCGCGCCACCGACTCAGTTGCACCTGCTCACCACGCCTCCGAAATCTCCGCCTCCGCCGGGAGTCGCAGAGAAAGTTGCGCTCATTGAATCGAAATCGAACAAGAATAACCCTCCTCCGAAAAAGGAGTTCACTTATCCAGTAGGCGCACCACTGGCGATGGGAGTTCGGGATCGCAAGAAGCCCGCCAACTGCAAAATCAACCTCAAGGGCGATGCCAAGAAACTCGGTGCCGAAGTCCCCCGGGGATTTCTCACAGCCTATCCCGAAAAACTTCTACCGGCAGCCTCCGTATCAGGAAACCAAAGCGGACGTCTTGAGCTGGCAGCCTGGGTGACAGATTCCGAGCATCCTCATACCGCCAGGGTAATGGTCAATCGCATCTGGCTTCATCTTTTTGGACAGGCGATTGTGGGCACACCGGATGACTTCGGTGTTTACGGTGATCGCCCCACCCATCCCGAATTGCTGGACCACCTTGCGACCCGGTTTGTGAAAGACCACAAATGGTCAATCAAGGCGATGATTCGGGAAATCGTTCTATCGCGCACTTATCAGCTGGCAACAGAGGGAACCCCGGAGTCGCTTCAGCTCGATCCGGAGAACAAGCTTCTGACACGCCATCTGCAACGCCGACTGGATGCTGAATCTTTGCGCGATACCATTTTAAAAGTAAGCGACCAACTCAATGTGCAGTCGGCTGACGGCTCTATCATCCGTCATCTTAATGTCCTTGTGAACCACGCCGGGAATTTACACGAGCCATCTAATCACCGATCCGTTTATTTGTGCCGACTTCGTAATTCGCCACCGCCGGAACTCGCAGCATTTGATTTACCGCCGGCTATCAAAGTCACGGGGAAGCGCAACGAGACGACTCTTCCTACTCAAGCTCTATTTTTGCTGAACAGTGAATTCGTCCTTGGCCAATCTCAGCTTTTCGCCAAAGCAGTCTCCACCGAATCGAGTTCTGAGAAGAGAATTCAGAAGCTCTGGCAGAAAGCGTACAACCGTGCTCCTTCATCGACAGAGACTGCCGATGCCCTTTACCTTGTGGAGAATGTCGGTTCTGAATCCGACATCGAACCGTGGACGACTTTGGCCCAATCCTTATTTGCCTCGAACGAATTTCGCTACGTCGATTGAATCTCATGTACCCGCTCTACTCACGTCGAAAAATGCTGCAATCCGCTTCGTGTGGATTCGGGTCCCTGGCGTTAAGTGGTTTATTGGGACAACAGTCACTTCGAGCGGCTGATTCAGCCAACCTCCAGTCAAGACCACCCCGGTTCCCGGCGCGGGCGCAGCGCGTCATCTTTCTCTGCATGAGCGGTGGCCCGGCACAGATGGACACCTTTGACTACAAGCCTCAGACAGGAAAGAAACCCCATCCCGGTTCCGTCTACAATTTTAAGCAGCACGGTGAAAGCGGACTTCAGATTTCTGAGCTCTTCCCTGAGACAGCAAAGCACGCAGACAAACTCTGTCTTTTGAATGGAATGTATTGCGACACCGGAATTCACGCACAATCCTTTCTCCAGCTTCACACGGGAGATCGGCTACGCGAACGGCCAAGCCTCGGTGCGTGGGTCAGTTATGGACTCGGAACTGAAAGCCAGAACCTTCCCGGATTTATCAGTCTAAATACTTCGCGACCATCCACCGAAGGTTCCTCCTTCCTCCCCGCGATATTCCAGGGAACTCCAATCGGAGTGAACGGCGAGGACATGAGTAAAGCAACGATTGCGGATGTTTCCGGTAGTCTCCTTCCGCCAAAGACTCGCAGGACGCAGCTTGATTTCATTCAGCGTTTGAATCGTCGGCACCAGCAACAGAGCCCGGGGGATACCAAATTGGAGTCCGTAATTCAGTCCATGGAACTCGGTTTTCGAATGCAGGCAACAGCTCCCGACCTTCTGGATATTTCTACGGAGCCGCAACATGTTCTCGATAAATACAGAGTTGGTAAATCGATCACCAAGGGAACATGCAAGCCCTCCGATTTCGGTCGGCAGTGCCTCCTTGCACGACGCTTTGCCGAAGCAGGAGTCCGGTTTATTGAAGTGAACCACGGGAGCTGGGATCAGCACAAAAACCATCGTGCAGATCTCACTGCAAATTGCGAGACCGTGGATGCTCCGATTGCTGCCCTCCTGGAAGATTTGGACCAGCGCGGCCTTCTTGACGATACCCTCGTCGTTTGGGGTGGTGAATTTGGCCGCCCCGGACTCACTCCCGGAAACGGCAAGAATGAGACCGGGCATAATTCCAACGGCTTCACGTTCTGGATGGCAGGAGGCGGTGTTAAGCCAGGTTTTGCCTACGGGAAAACCGACGGCACCGGGGCACGCGCGGTTGAAGGAAAGATGCATTTCCGTGATCTTCACGCCACCATTCTCCACCTCTTAGGCTTGCCGCCAAATGAGCTCACCTATCATCCTGTCTCTTATACACATCTCCGAGCCCACGAGAC
>CAJXQE010000224.1 GCA_913058215.1 uncultured Verrucomicrobiales bacterium | reverse complement strand
CTACACTATCCTCTTCGTCGGCAGCGTCAGATGTGTATAAGAGACAGGTATACGAAAGCAGCGGAACCTTTGAATAGTTCCGCTGCGTCTTTCTTCTTCGGCAATTGCGCGGACTACAATCCGCGTCTAGCTGCATCACTTTTCAGACGCAGTGCATTGAGTCGGATAAACCCGCTCGCATCGTCCTGATTGTAGGCGTGCTCGGCTCCGCCTTCCATTGTGGCGACGTCTTCGTTGTAAAGGCTGAGTGTTGATCTCCGACCGGCGGTGATGGTATTCCCTTTGTAAAGTTTCATTCGAACTTCACCGCTGACGTTTTTCTGAGACTCAGTTACGAAGGCCTGGAGGGCCTCACGTTCCGGAGCAAACCAGAATCCGTTGTAGACCAGCTTCGCATATTCAGGAACGAGTCCGTCGCGAATGTGCATCACTTCACGGTCCATGGTCAGGCTTTCCATCTGGCGGTGAGCCGCCATCAAAATCGTACCGCCGGGAGTTTCGTAAATTCCGCGACTTTTCATTCCAACGAAACGGTTCTCAACCATGTCGATCCGACCGATTCCGTGTTTGCCACCAAGTGCATTGAGGACCCGCATGATGCCGTAAGGATTCAAAAGGGTGTAGCCGTCCTGGTCTCCCTGCGCAGTCACATCGCCAAGTTCGCCGATGACTTCGTTGATCGCGTCGAGTTTGAGGCCGATGCAGTTTCCTTTTTCGAAAAGAAACTGGATATACTCCGCCTGGTCGGGTGCTTCCTCGGGGGAAACGCTCAGCACATACATGTCGCGGTCATCGTCGCCGGTCGCATCATACCAGCAGTCTTCGAGGACACCGCTTTCAAAGCTGATGTGAAGAAGGTTCCGGTCCATGCTGTAAGACTTTTTGGCGGAAGCTTGAACAGGGATATTATGCTTCGCGGCGTATTCGATCATTTCGGCCCGGCCGGGGAACTCATCGCGGAACCGCTGCTGTCTCCACGGGGCGATCATTTCGATTCCGGGTGCGAGTGAAGCGGTGGACAATTCGAAACGAACCTGGTCGTTTCCTTTGCCGGTGGCACCGTGGGCGATGGCGTCAGCTCCGTGCTCCTGAGCGACCCGCACCATTCCTTCAGAAATGCAGGGACGGGCGATGGAAGTGCCAAGCAGGTATTGGCCTTCGTAAATTGCCTCTGCCTGGATCATTGGGAAAATGAAATCGGCGGCGAAGGTGTCCTTGAGGTCATCAATGATGCAGGCCGAAGCCCCGGTCGCGAGCGCCTTTTCCTCAAGCCCGTCAAGTTCTTCGGCCTGCCCGACGTCAGCACAATAAGCGATGATTTCCGCCTGGTAGGTGTCGCGCAGCCAGGTGACCAGCACAGAAGTGTCCAGACCGCCTGAGTAGGCTACCACGATTTTATTGATGTTTTCTTCGCTCATGTTCAAAAGTTATAGGCGCAGATTCTAACGCTTGTCGCTCAGGTTGCAAATACGAAGCATACCAGTTGCGGGCAAGCGAGATCGATCAATCCCTAACGAAACTCTGGAGGGTTTCGTCCGATGGTTGCAGCAGGATGCCAACTACTTCTTTGTTTTCACCGCACGCTTCCGATCGGGAAACAGTTCGCGGCACATGGGACAGACCGTACCGTCACAGCCGCGGGCGGAGCAATATTCGCGTCCGTAGAAAATGATCTGCAAATGAAGGCGGTTCCATTTCTCCTCTGGAAAAGCGCGCTTGAGGTCTTTTTCCGTCTGCACGACGTTTTTTCCATTCGTCAGTTTCCAACGCTGAGCCAGTCGATGAATGTGGGTATCCACGGGAAAAGCCGGAACACCAAAAGCCTGACTCATCACCACAGAAGCTGTCTTGTGCCCAACTCCGGGAAGCTCCTCGAGAGCCTCGAAGTCTTGAGGAACTTCTCCGCCATGCTTGTCGATCAGGATTTTTGACAAGTCGGAAATCGCCTGAGATTTGCGCGGTGAAAGACCACAGGGACGAATGATCGCCTTGATATCTTCAACGAGGGCTTCAGCCATGCGATACGGATCATCCGCCAACGCGAAAAGATCAGGCGTAATCTTGTTCACCCTTGCGTCCGTGCACTGAGCAGACAGCAGCACTGCGATCAGCAGAGTGTAGGTATCCTTGTGATCGAGCGGAATCGGGACCTCAGGATACAGCTCCTCCAGGCGATCCATTACGAAAGCGGCTCTTTCCGCTTTGGTCATAAGAAAAGGGCGATCCTTTTGGATCAGGCCCGCGTGCTTTGACTGCGGTAGCCTCTCTTCTCAATCTCACGAAGCATCGTGCGAACGTGATCCGCATGGGAAACGTGCTTCCGACCCGAGAGGATCTCAGCACTTTTCTCGAAACTTCCCCACTCGATAATCTTCATGGGGACATTGCGAACACCCCAGCGATTCATCTGTGCGAAGGTGGGCTTGTAAAGGTCGATCGTGCTCGATCCGACGAGGGCGCTGCCGTAATCGTCTACCACGTAAGTGTAGGGAAGCCCTTCGATCTGAAATTTTGTTCCCATCGGGTAAACGGACCAGTCAGCAGCAGCACTGCGAATCGTATTCCCGTATTGAAGGTTGGTTCCTGCAGCATTGAGGGTGCCGTATTTAAGACTGTCGGCTTCCTTGTGGCAGTATGCGGTGGTCCGAACCATCTTCATCCCATTGTAATCTTCAGGGATCTTATGCTGCTTGGTGTAAGTCGGCTGAGTAATGACCGTATCAATGGAGGCAAGATTGATTCTTTCTACTGCGGGACGATCCACAGCAACAGGGTCGGAAGAAGCAGGCTTTGAAGCTCCAACGATTCCTTCCGACGAAACAGCAGTGTTTTCCGCATCGGCACCTTCTTTAGACGCCTCATCAACCGCACGTGCATTGAGCGGTGAATTCGGGTCCTGCAGCATCCGGCTGGTGTTGGTCAGGCTCGAAGTTGATGTACAGCTGGCTGCGAAAAATCCTACAGCGGCAACCGTCAATGCAAATCCAACCCGGCCAGGAACATGTGTTTTGGCGCAATCCATCAAGAAAAAATCCGCCGACTTGTAACGGATAAAGTCCGTCAGGTCAACAAAATTTCCGGTGAAGCTCCTCATCTCTGTAAAGATAAGCGGAAAATATTGTTTGATAAACTAAAATTTTTGTAATTTTCAGACTGGGGTGACACCTTTGGTCAAAAGGATGTTCCCATATTTTGAGATATCACCGGTCATGACGACCAGATAAGCGGCTTTGGCTTCGTCGTAGAAAGCGAAGCGATCCACAAATCCGACCGCGGGAGTATTTGGGGAATGTTTGTCGATCATTACCCGGTAATTTCGTTCCACATCCGGATCGGCATTGTCGCCGGGGACGGGTGCCATCATTTTGACGGGCGCTTCAATATATGAATCGAGTTCGAACAATGGGAGGATGCCATCGAGAAGATCGGGAATAAGCAGTCCGTCTGCGCGAAGCGTATTGGCATTTACCGAATGACCGGGAAAATGGGCATCGGCCAGAACAATCGTGTCCCCGTGACCCATTCGGCAAAGTTCTGCGAGTAGTTCCGGGCTCAGAAGTGAAGAGATTCCTTTCAGCATAGGAAAACTTATCGCTCAATCAGTTGGCGGCAAGTCATTCGGCTTCGATTCGCATCAGCCAATATCAGCGGGTTTTGAATTCACGAGTCTTGTAGAACTTTGGAGAAGCCTCTCCGAGAAAGGGAGTGATGGAAATGCCATCTTTTTGAAATGAAACATTCACCGAGCCGGTTTTCTCCAGGTCATAAAGATCAATATTCTGACGATTCAGCAATGAGATGAAGCTGCTGCTGAGACGTTCGTAGGCGGGGAATTCTGAGTTCGAGGAAATGACGGCGCGGGGACTGACGGCTTTCAGGAAATTTTCGATGCCCGATTGTGTTCCACTATTCTGGCCCTTTACCCAGATATCCGATTTCAGATCGACGCCACTTTCGATCAGTCGCTTCTGCACTTCAAAACCGGAATCGAAAGTGAAAAGAATGCTGGAATGACCGTCCAGGATTTTCAAAACCAAAGTCCGGTCATCGGCAAGAGAGAGGGAGCTTTCCTGTTTGGGGTAAAGAACACGACAGGTCACCCCTTTTTCTAAATGAATCGTCTGGCCTGAATGAATAGGGACTCGTGGAACGTTTCCTTCTGTCGTAGTTTCCAGAATGGAGGAGTAAACCCGCGATCGGTTCTTCAGTGGGGATTCCATCAGAACCGCCGGCGGGAAACTGGAGATGACTTCCGGTGCGGCTCCGATGTGGGCCATGTCTCCGTGGGAAAGTATCAGGCCCCTGAGTTGATTCACCCCGCTTGAGCGAAGCAAGGGCAGGACTTGCTGCCGATAGGTTGATTTCCCGCCTGTATCGATGAGCCAGCGATTCTCGGAATCATCATCCGGACTCCGTATCGTCAAGAGGGACGCGCTGCCGCCACGCCGTCCCATCACATCAACTTGCAGCGGAGATAGATTCCGATGCGCTGTATTGAAGTTGGTATTGGTGTAGGAACCCGGCACAGACGCGAAGAACTGGGCGAGTATTGTCAGCAGGAGCGTAAGACCGACGTTGACCTTGTTGAGCAAACCCGCGATCCAGATCAATTTGATCCCGAAAGTTAGTACGGAAATTGCGGCGAGGGTCACGATTGCGATCGCCAGTGGAATCATGAAAAGGTTCGAAAGAATCCCGATCAGAGAGATCCCATCGAAATGCCAGACGAGAAGGGGAGCCGAGCCGATCCACGAAACCACAGAGATCGCAAGTGCTGCACACACCCAGCGCACGCAGCTGTCAGTAAATCGTCGTCGCGCGGAAACCAGACTGCGCGGGAGAAATGAATCAATCGCGAGGGGAGCGAAAAGTCTCTCCTGAAGAGGCCGTGCCAGAATTGCGATCGCAAGAAGCACGGCGAAAGAAAGTTGAAAACCGGGCATGAAAGTCTGCTGACTGTCGAAAAGAAGAAGGAGCAATCCGGCCGCGCCGAGACTGTTGAGGAGGCGTGGTTTCTGGAGGAAAAGAAATCCTGAGAGGAAAACTGAAGCCATCAGTGCGGCCCGGACGGCTGATGGCCTGAAGCCCGTTACCAGGGCATAAAACAGAACCAGGGGAATCACGATGCAAATGGCGGCGCGAGTCGACAGACCGAGACTGCGCAACAGAATCAAAAATAGCCCGGCGATGATGCCGACATGAAGACCCGAAACGGCAAAGATGTGCATGGTTCCGCTGAGCCGAAACAGTTCTTCGATCTCCTCGGGCGAATCTTCGCGCGCGCCGAGAGCCATCGCCAGAATCACGCGGATGTAGCGATCTTCGGAATCCGGAAGTCCATGGCGGAGCGCAGACTCCATCCAGTCCCGCGACCGATGCGCCCAGTGAACAAGAGAGGGACCTCTCTTCTGGACCTCCAGGATCTCAAATGCATCACCCGGTCGAATCTCCAGTCGCCCCAGAGAACCGTGGCTGCGGAAATAAAACTGCTGTGGATCAAAGCCGCCGGGAGCGAGCGGCTTCTCAAGAGGCCGAAGCAAACCACTGAATGAAACGACATCCCCATATTTCAAATCGAGGGGCTTACCCTGAATCCAAACAGGAACCTTGTGTTCACAGGGGATCGTTTTCTCGGGGAACTCAATTGACGTGAGGGTGATCAATCCGGTGAGCGAATTTCCGCGTTTTTCCGGTCGGCCTGAAATCCACGCCTGCCCATTGATCTCCACTTCCCTGCCAAGGCTCATCATTTCCGAAAGGGGAAAGCTGCGAATCTCTTCAAGCCGTTGATGATGCCTGATTCCGAAAATGAGGATGGCAATCATCCCGACGACGGCAAATTTTCGAAACGGTTTGGAGAAGCAGAGTACAGTCAGGATTCCAAAAATCAGACCGGCCCAGATCGTGTAGCCGCTGTCGACGGCAACGATTCCGGCAATGCCAATGAGCAGTGCACAGAAAAGGGGTGCCTTTGCAAAAAACGCGCAGATTCGCTCAAACATGAAAATTCCGGTCAAATCTGCAAAAAGGGGCTTGGCAATTTCAAAATCATCGCTAGATTCGTGTCCGCTCTGCTTTCGAGCAGACAGTCTTTAGGAAAGATTAGAAGTTAAATTATTATTATTTTTAGAATTACTAGAAATTAATTGTAATTTTCATAATTAATCCTAAATTATTGTGAACGCGGGTATAGCTTAATGGTAAAGCCCTAGCCTTCCAAGCTAGTTATGAGAGTTCGATTCTCTCTACCCGCTCCATCCTTCATCCCCATATTGGCATGAGATTCACAATAATCCTTCTTACACTACTTTCCGGCATCGCCGTAAATTCAACCGCATCCGAGGCTCCCGGCGATTGCAAAACCGCGGCCGAAACCCTCAGCGCAGGAATCGGAGCCCAGCCTGATAAGGCGCTCATTTTCTTCGACGATGCTATCAAATCGAGTCCGGACTGTGTTCGTCCTCTGTTTGCGACGGCAATCAAAGCGGCTCAACCCAACGATGAATTGCTCAAGCAAATGATTCATGTCGCCTTAACCGAGTATCCGGAAATGCAAAACATCATTGCTGAGACCGCAATGGAAATGCTTCCTGAATACTCTCTCGCCATTCGGGAGGCATTTATCAGCGCAACTGCTCCTGTTGTTGAGGAGTCCGCTCCGAAAAAAGCCTCACCGGTAGACCGGTTTCTTGAAGGCCCCGACACCAGGGAAGAAAACTTTTCACCGCTCGTAGTCGATGCCAGTGACGGTGTCATTCAGGCGATTGCCCGTCTTTCCGCCCAGGTGGGAATGGAGCAGGAAGTGATTAATGACAACATTGAGTTCCGTCGTCCTGACCGCATTGTGGTTGCCGACGTGGTGATGAAATATGACGAGAAAACGCTCGAGGATTCATCACCAGTCGATACAGCTGATGAGAATCTGGAAGAAGAAGTCGTAAACGAACTCGTGATGCTCGACGAAGGTGTGAAACCGCATGAGGCTCCCGTAATCGTCGAGCCGGTCCTTGAAGAAGTGAAGATTGTTGAAGCGATTGAAACCGAAAGTGAGGCCGTTCCGGAGATTCTCGAAGAGGACGAACCTTCCGAGCGCTTTGTTTCGATTCCTGCCAGCTCCAGCGTTTACTATATTCCGTCAGCCGGTGGTCCTGAGCTCGCTTCGAATGAGCGCAATCCAATTGTGCTTCGTTCTCTGCCAGTCTCGCCGACAATGCCTCAGTGAAATTTGGAACATGCCGCAGAACGACGCTTCCAGCCCGTTCTTCGTCTGTCCCGCTAAAGCACACCGCGCATTACACCCGCAATCATAAACGCGGCTGATTAAAAGGCGTTGTCGGAATCTTGCCGCTCGCCTTTGCCCGCAAGAGTGGACGTAGTCTTTCAATTGCAGCTTTGGCGGTTTCGTCAGGATCAATGGCGAGATTCTGAAACTCCATCGGGTCCGTGTAGTGATCGTAAAGCTCGACGCCGGACTTCCCTTCGGCCCATTCCGTGTAGCGCCAACGTTCTGTGCGGATACTGCAACCCATCACCGGCTCGGGAAGCCGATCGTCGGCAGGTCGCAAAATCTGAGTGACGGCGTTGCTGTCCCATTCCGCGATAGGATCTTCCATTAAAGGCATCAGGCTTTTGCCGGCGAGTCCGGAAGGGTTCTCAAGTCCGGCGGCTTCCATCACTGTTGGATAGATATCAACAAACTCGACCACCCGCGGAGAAGACTGACCATTTCCTTTCGCGCCGGGAACCCGGAAAATCAGAGGTGCTGCCGCAGCCTGTTCGAACAGGGTTCGCTTTTGCCAGACCCCGTTGTGCTCCCCAAGGTGATACCCGTGATCACTCCAGAAAACGACAATCGTGTCGTCGGCGAGTTTCAGTTCGTCGAGTGCATCTAACATTCGCCCAATCTGTGCATCGATAAACGAGACTGAGGCATGATAGGCCTGCAGTGCTTTCAGCAAAATGGGTTTCTCCAGGCTGTAGTTTGGAACGGGGTTGTTGTGGGCGAAACCCGCGACGGGGACATCATCGCGATCCCCTTCCGGAGCGTAGGGTAGGCGCATGTCCTCGAGTGGATGCATTTCGAAATACTTTTTCGGAGCAACATAGGGCGTGTGCGGGCGGAAAAATCCGACGCCGAGAAAGAATGGCTCGTCCTTCTTTTCTTTCATTAACTTGATCGCCTCGGTCGCAATCATTCCGTCGGTTTGTTCCTCGTCCGTTCCATCGGCGGCCAGCCAACTGAGAGCGCCGCTGATTTTCCGGTGAGGTTCCGCATTGAAAATGAGATGCTCCTCGTCCTTGTCGCGGCCGATAGGATTCACCGTGAGTTGCCAGGAAGGCGGATCGTCGAAGCCGTCGGTTCCGATACTGGCAGGCACATTGTAGTGATAGATTTTGCCCACCCGCCCCGCGAAGTATCCAGCCTTCATGAACTGTTGCGAAAGCGTCACGGCATCCGGGACTTCTTCCCGAAAATGCCGGTCGAGATCATAGACTTTAATCTGGTCCGGGCGAAGGCCGGTCATGACGCTGGCCCGGGTAGGATTGCAAAGCGGAAGCTGATTGTAGGCCCGGTCAAACCTTACTCCACTCGCTGCGAGTCGGTCGATGTGAGGAGTTTTCGCCAAAACATCACCATAGCATCCCAGAGAAGAAGCTAAATCGTCGACGGCAATGAAGAGCACGTTCGGTTTTCTATCTTCTGCGAAGGTCGGGGAGACTAGCACTGCGAGACTGAAAAAAGAGAAGCTGGCCTTTTTTACGCGGGCATTGAACAGGGGTAAATCGATCATCATAGAGGGTTGAACCGTCAGTTCCCGAACTGTAGGGAAATCCCGGGAAAAGGAAACTACGGATCTTTGATCCGGAATATTGAAGATTCGCGTGCTTCAGCCTCACTCGGAGATTGAGGGATACCTGATCACTTTTCTACGAAAGATGACCTGCGTTGGTCCTGTCGGAGTCGTAGCTTCTGATGATGAAACGCTCCTTCTTACTTGCCTTGCTTTGCGGTGCCATTCCCCTGATCATCGGGATTGTCATTTTTCTGCTGTGGCTTTTCACCCGCGGGGATTGGTTGATGAAGGCGGGGATCTTTACGATATACGGGGGTGTTGGTTTATTCGTCGTCGGTGCAGCGGCCCTGATGAATTATTTTTGGACCGCGTGGAGAAATCCGGATCAGTCCCGAAAACGGCTTTGGCTTTCCTCTTTGGCTTGCGCTGCGTTGCTCTTCTCGAACTTCGTGGTCGCCGGTGGAATTGTCCTCGCAGTCATTGAGATCGAAACCCGGTTCACCGTCGAGATTCGGAATGATTCCACCAGCCCGCTAAACGATCTACGCATATTCGGAGGGGGAGTGGATGAGGAAATCGCGAGGCTTGAGCCCGGCGAAAGGCTTCATCGCACTCTCGATATTCGCAATGATGGCTTGCTCAACTTCAGTGCAAGCCATGAAGGGAGTCCGATCGAAACAATCCTCGAGGGCTATGTGACTCAACATCAGAGCGGGGAGAAAATTGTAAGGATCAAGCCGGATGGATCCATCACGGTGGATGATGGAAGGTTCATCGAACCCTGACAAGATAACGAAATCACGGAGCGTTAGAACTCCATGTATAGTGATGTCTATGTGGACGTGCCAAATCTGTGATGCGGAAGTAGAGGAGGAATCGTGGGATCTTTGCTGGAAGTGTTCCCATCCCCGCACCACGCCTCCGGAAGAAGTGGAGACGCTTCGGGCGCTGCAAGACAGGAAAAAGGGAGGCGGCCTGAATTGTATTCGCTGCAATTCGACTTCAAAATACGCCGGGACCAAAAGTTTTCACGAAGGTTCCAATCTTGGTTTTTTGTTGGGGGATTTTGGCCACCTCTTTGAAGGAAGTGAGCGCTACGATGTCTACGTCTGCATCAGTTGCGGAAAGGTCGAATTCTATGTCGACGGAATTGGTGATGCGGCACGAGGTGAACAAGCTTGATTCTTCTACAAGGCCTTGAAGAGCTGAAGAACATCGCCGTCGAGGAAATCCGGAACTTTTTGATCGATGAAGGTTCCTTCCCAGTCACCGTTTTTCAGAATGATCCGGGATTCATCCCATTTGATGTTATCGCCGCGAAACTGATCTCCGAGCACGTCCCAGAATTTAGGTTGGGAAAACCGTTTCTGTCCATTCTTTGAATCATTGACCAGTTCCCCGGTGGCAATGCGATTGTATCGGGGGAAAGTGAATCCCGTGATCAGTTCTCTGCCACCCATTCCCTCCGGCTGGATTGTGACCGTTACTTTGGAGAGTTTGGTCAGAAGTATACGTTCTTCATCGCTGAGGCCCGTCCAGGTTTCCGGTTTTGTTCCTCCTTTTAAAGGGAGCTCGATGATGGTCCCCCACGGGACGAGGCTTTTGCCTTCATCGCTCAGGGAAACTACTTTTTCCTGGAAGTCATTTTCGCCGGGAAATTTCAGACGGATTTTCTCAAAGTCGGGGTGGGGAAGCAGTGCGTTATAGCCGGAATAGTGCCGGGCGACAACGCGGGCCAGAGGGAGCTCTTCGATTTCCCTCCCCTCGAAGTTGCCTCTACTTACGACATTCGCGATGGAGTGAGTTCCGGGACGGCTTATCCAGATCCTATCCAGTTCGTTGCTTAGAATTATCGACTTGTGCTCTTCCTTCCGGGGGACGATCACGGTATCACCTTCCTGAAGAGATAAAACGACCTCTTCGGTATGTTTCGTGAGATTGACAGTGAATTCCTTATCCTTGGCAGAGCGAATAATTTTCACTTTCGAGAAATCCAGATCTTCACGGTAGGTGACGAAGCGTTTAATATTCGTGATGCTGCGGACTGCCGTCTTCACATAAGGGCTTCGGTATTGTCCGATCGTACTGATTGACGAGTGGGTGGACTCCGCAAGAAGAGTCGCCGGATACTTCAGATCAGCGAGCTGTAGATTGAAGGTCACTTTGCTGGATCGGCTCAGAAAGAGCTTCGTATTTTCAGCGAAGTTTTCCCAGTTGCCGGTTGTGCGGCTGCTCTTGAGGTCAAACAGAACGACATCTCCCCATTGCAATTCCGGATCCGATGCCGGATCGGAGGCTTCGGCCAGGTCCTTGTAGAGAATATTGAGCGTCTTCCATCCTTGCGATCCATCAGCCTTCGTCAGGGGACGAAGAATTCGCAGTTTATCCATGTTTGGAAGCTTCTTTTTCCGATCACCGTAGGGATCGTCGAAGGAACGGATGATGAAATTTGCCAGGCCGGGGGGAGGAGAATCGTGCTCGCTTCTCTCGAACACTGGATAGAGACTTGGAAGTAGCTCGGTGGGGGGATTTTCGAGTCCCGGATCAGGGTTGCTGTTGATGCCCGGTGGCATGAGAAACCAGACGCCGTCTTTGAAAATTTCGGGAGGAAGAGTCTGCACCCCATGCTCGAAGAATTCCCGGATGATGGGGATATCGTGTCTTCTCTTTTCCAGAAGAATATGGAGCGGAGTATTCTTTTCAATATCGAGCGAGCGGGTGTCGATGCCTTTGGGGAAGCCCTTTGCCAAAGATATTGGACTTGCTCCCGCCCGATAGAGTGACCGCCCTGCTTGTTCGCTTTTAGGATTGTATGCCCAGAAGTGGAGAGGGGTCCAGGCGTCTTCGCCGATGCGCAGATTCACATCAGCCCCCGCGTCGATCAAAGACTGGACGAGCTCCCACTTTGCCTCCGCAAGGATTGCGTAGTGTAAGGGGGCGTATCCTATGTTGTCGGCCTGGTTTACGTCGGCACCGGCTTCCAGAAGTTTCTTGAGAAGAACGGTGTCCTTCTCTTTGACTGCGTGAATCAAGGCGGTTTCTCCCAGTTGCTTTCCTGCTCGGTTCGGGTCTGCCTTGTTCTTCAGGAGAAAATCAACGAGAGGGTGGGATTTCTCCTGAACAGCGATGGCCAGTGCGGAATCCCCGTTGCGCTGATTCAATTCGTTAATGTCTGCAGCCGCTTCGATCAGCATGCGGGTGTAGGCGATTCGTTGTTTGTCAGAGAGGGATGTACTGTGGGCCGCGTATTTGTATACAGGCATTTTTATGACGGCTTGCAAAGCCGTATTCCCCGACGTGTCGAAAGCCTCAAGGTGAGCACCTTTTTCGATCAGAAGTTTCACGACTTCGACACGGTTACCGCATAGCGCATAGTGGATTGCCGGCTGACCTGTATCCGTTGCGGGTTCGGCGCCCGCCTCAAGCAACAACTCCACCATGCTGAGGTGGCCCTGGTTGGCGGCGATCGCGAGTGGTGAATCGCTACTGCCTGTATTGAGATCGACTTTTTGTTCGACGAGATAGTTTGCGACGCGCAATTGGTTTGCCATTGCAGCCTCGTAGAGTGGAGTTGGTAGTTCGGTGAGTTTGTCAGGACTGGTCTCCTTCCACCGTTTCAACTCTGTCTCTTATACACATCTGACGCTGCCGACGAAGAGGATAGTGTAGAT
>CAJXQE010000223.1 GCA_913058215.1 uncultured Verrucomicrobiales bacterium | reverse complement strand
GAGATCAGCCTCGGTCTCGTGGGCTCGGAGATGTGTATAAGAGACAGGCAAAGGGCACCACCTCAATGTCTTTCTTCGCCAACCAGGGCTTCAAGCGACTCGCCCCAGCAATACAAAACCGACAGGTTCCGTCGTAAAACATCTGCCCCCTGCACATTCGGCGGGTGTTGTTTTTCATTTCAGTCATTTCTGTCAGGAGAGAAATTAATTACCAAATTTTTTTAGGGGGAATGGATTCGATTACGTACCGGGAATAAGGCCGACAGCTTTGATTACTTTGTCGCCCATTTTCACGACCTTAACTGCGCTCTTGGTGGGGAGACGATTCATCTGATCGTAAAAATTGCTTACCAGTTCAAAGAACTCCCTGAGATCTCCAAGCCGCTCCCTGGCGTAGTCATCAGTGGTGCTGTTACTCTCTCCCGCTTCTTCAGCGCAATTGCGCAGCATGGTGAGCGTTGGGTCTACCTCGCGCTTTTTACGCTCGGCGGCGATCACCCGAAACATCTCGTAAACATCTTTCATCGACTCGAAATGATCCCGCCTGTCGCCGGGAATATGGACAACTTTTACGATTCCCCAGTTCTGCAGTTCCTTGAGACTGTTACTCACGTTCGAGCGAGCTACTCCGAGCATCTCACAGATTTGCTCGGCATTGATCGGATCTTCCGATGTGAAGAGCAGCGCATGAATCTGAGCCACGGTGCGATTAATTCCCCACTTCGTTCCCATTTCTCCCCAGTGGAGGATGAACTGTTGCAGGTAGGGTGTTAGATTTTTCATTTCAGTAATTTCTGTTTTGACAGAAACATAAGAAACGGGTTCGTGCAAGTGAAAGTTGAACAGGGGGCTGAAGGACCCGCGCGGACGCATAGCTGTTTGTTCACGGCTGTGGCAGGGCGGCGAATTGCCCAAGTGAAAATCCCTAACAACTTTGCTATTCAAGCTGGATCTCACCCTAACGCTTCTTTACAATTCGAAGATTGCTTATCAATTAGATTCAGAAGCATCCTTGTATGAGCCTAGACCAAATCATTTGTTGTAACCACGGGGAGAGACTTGCTCGGCAATGCTGAAATCTGACTCAAACTTTCCGAATGAGCGGGAGATCTTCCTCGCTGCCTTGTATTTCGACGATCCTACCGAGCAGACCGAGTATCTGGAATTCGCCTGTGAAGGAAATCAGTCATTGTTCAATCGAATCAAACGCTTGTTGAAGTCGGCGGATAACGACGAAGGTCTTTTCATGGCAGTAGCGGAGTCTGCTGTTTCCCTGCGTCACGAACTCGATTCGGCTGAAGAATCGGGTTCCATGTTTGAAAATTATACTCTGGTTGATTTACTGGGTGAGGGGACATTCGGGACCGTTTGGCGTGCTTCTCAGGAACAGCCGGTAAAAAGAAATGTCGCGCTGAAAATTCTTAGATTAGGCATGGACACTCGCGAAGTGCTGGCACAGTTCGAGCAGGAACGACAGGCTCTTGCGCTGATGGACCATCCGAATATTGTGAAGGTTTACGATGCAGGTGTGACCTCAAACGGAAGGCCCTACTTCGCGATGGAATTGATCGAAGGGGGGGAAGATATCGCAGATTTTTGCGTCAAAAGAAACCTCAGTATTGATGAGAGGATTGCTCTCTTTCAAACGGTTTGTAGAACGGTTCAGCATGCTCATGGGAAAGGAGTCATCCTCCGCGACTTGAAGCCTTCCAACATCCTGGTGTCGGGAGGGGTAATCAACGAGATAAAGCTTATCGATTTTGGTATTGCCAAGGCGAGGGAAGGAGAGGCACTGACTGATTTGACGACTAAGACAGTCGGGGTTTCTCCAAAGAGAACGTCGGCTTACATGAGTCCTGAGCAGCTCATGGGAAGGGAAGGCATCGATACGAGGACCGATGTCTACAGCCTTGGTGTCTTGCTCTATGAGCTTCTCACTGGTGATAATCCATTCGTGAATGGAGAAGGGGAGTTGGAAACCCCGGACATCGTTGCGAAAAGAATCTCCAAACGAATTCCGGGGAAGCCTTCAACGAGGGTCAGGTTAGCTTCTCGAAATCAAGCGGACAAAATGGATTCCGAATTAGGCGGGGACCTCGATAGTATCACTCTTAAGGCGCTCGAGACCGAGCCGGATCGTCGTTATGAATCACCCAGTGCACTGGCGGACGATTTGGAGAGGTTTTTAAAGAGAGAGCCGATCCTGGCGCGACCACATAGCACGTGGCAGCTGGTAAAGCTTTTTGCACGTCGCCTTGCGGAGCGCTAGTGGGAGACCTTCAGTAACTGATCGAGGCGTAGTCTTTCTCGATGATAGCCTTCAGCCATTTCAGATCGGGACGAATCGCCTTGCTGACAGGAGTTTCTGATTCGGAAGACGACTTGAAGGAATAAGCCCCTGAATAGTTGATACCTATTAATTTGCCTTTGCCGTTTACCAAAGGTCCACCGCTGTTTCTTTTCGGGATCGGAGACCGGTGGGAGATTCTCTGGTAGGCGATGCCCTTGAAAATTCGAGCATCGGAACCTTCCAGCTCTCCCTTGAAGGAATCGAGATTGAACATCGGGCCGGTAGTCCCTTCCTTCTGCTGATTCAGAGTGTTCCCGGCTGAGAAGACGGCCTCGCCATTTTCGAATGAATCCGACCAATGGAAGATTCTGGCGGGAGGAGCCTTTACGTGAAAGATCGCAAAATCGAAATCCTTGCGAGAAGGGTTTCCTTTCCAAACGATGCGGATTTTTTGTGGAGCGAAGTTATTTTTTGAATCCGGATAGAAGGCATAGATCTCCTGCTCTTCGACACAATGAGCTGCTGTGACAAAGTAGCCCCGGGAATCAATAACGGCGGCTGTGCCGTAGTTGGAGTCTTCCAAATTCTTGAACTTGACCGCTACATTGACAGTGACTGAATCGGACGATTGATCCGTCACTGATGATTGACTGGACTTCACATCTATCTGTTTGGACGAAAGCAGAAGGGCTGATCTTCCTCCAAAAAATTGCTCAAGGCCCTCCTCTTCAAAGGAATTATCAGCATAGGGGTCGTGATCCAGATCCGATACATCGCTGGGGACGCAACCACTTGCAAAGCAAGCGGCTGTCAGAGCAAGGAGCGAGACGAGTTGAAAAATAGAAGCGTTCATCTGCAATTGGGGGACGGTTAGTCTAGTCCGTGAGAGAATGCGCAACAACGCCATTTTCAGCAGCCTGAAAGGAGCGTTCAATTATCGCTGATTCAATACTCCGGCCACTCGTGTTTGGGATAGCGTCCACGCAGTTGGGTGCGGACACCGGCATAGCTACCTTTCCAGAATCCGGCGAGATCTTCGGTGACTTGAACGGGGCGATGATTGGGTGCCAGGATTTCCACGAGGAGAGGGATGCGTCCGTCTCCGATGGTCGGTGTGTCCTTAATTCCAAACAGGTGTTGAATTAAGGCCGAGGCTTTCGGTTTTTCGCCCTCTTCGTAGGTAAGTCGTGCGCTTCGGCCGTTTGATAGCTCGATACGGTCGGGTGCAAGTCGATCGAGAAGACTGGTTTGGTGATGAGGAAGCCATTCTTTCAAAACTTCCCACACCTTGCGATCCTTGATCTGTTTGTAGCTGGTGGCGCCTGCGCAGATCTGTTCCAGCATCAATCTTTTTGAATCCTCATCCACTCCGGGGATTTCATACTCAGGGAAAGCATCCGAGACCAGGTTGATACGGGCAAAATATTGGGAAACAGACTGATCCCACGCTTTCAGATTCAGTTCGCCGGCAAGGACCTTCTCCGCGAGTAGCGAGGCCGCTTCATCAAGAGGAATCTCACCCGACGGTTTGCTTTCCAATATTAAATCACGAAACCGTTTTTCGCGGCGTGCCTCAACACGACGGGAGCGCTCATCCCAGGCCGCACCTGCAGTTTCTATGAAATCGTCAGGGAACAGTTCTTTGACCCAGTCTTCTTCAAGCAGTGTGCACAGGTTCAGTTTTACGTTGGTATCCCGCCCTTCAATCTCAATCATTTCACCGGCGACGAATAACTGATCGCCGTTGGCAGCAATGGATTCTTTTTCCAGTTGTCCCCGGCGGGAGTCGACAACTCCACAGGCGAGCGTGCTCGGGCTGAGACGCTTGGCGATGCGATCGGAGAATCCGGTCAGGAGAATCCGGGCGAGAATTTCGTCGTCGGGGATCCTTGTTTGATCAATGTCAGGACAAACTCTTTGGGCAATGCGGATAAACTGCTTCGAGACACGATCGACGTCGCGGCATGCGGATACATTGATTCCCATTCTCTTTCCTATTTGGAAATCGAAGCGGTTCGCCCGCATTTGATCCCAGGCCCTGAAGAGCGGCAGAAAATCCGATCCGTCATCCGGCTCTACGAAATCTCCGCGCTCAAGATGAGAGCTGTGGGATTTGCGGTTGGGGAAAAGTGGGCGGCTCTGGGTGAAGCCTGCCACGACCGCAAAAAACTCAAGATGCCCGTGTTTTCCTGCCTCCAATAGAATCCTCCCGTAGCGAGGCGGAAGGGGGAGGCGGCTGATCTTTTTACCAATGTCAGTAAGCTGCTCATCATTGCCAAGTGCGCCAAGGTTCTTGAGCCATCGGATAGATCGCTCGAGGCTGGTAGCGTCGGGTTTTTCGAACCAGGGGAATTTCCGCACATTTTCGACTCTACTGGCCTTGAGGATGAGCACCGCTTCGGCCAGGTCCATTCTCTGGATTTCCGCAGGGGTTGCTGCTGCGCGTTGTTCGTGCTCTCTTTCACTCCACAAGCGAATTGCGGTACCGTCGGCGGTTCGTCCTGCCCGACCCGCCCGCTGGTCAGCTGAAGCACGGGAGATTTTCTCAATGTGCAATGTGGTCAGACCGCGTCGCGAATCGAAAGCGGAACGTCGCTCGAGTCCGGCATCGATAACGAGACGAACGCCGTCGATCGTGATAGAGGTTTCGGCAACGTTGGTGGCGACTACGATTCTGGGAGCTCCACCCGGTGCTACGGCGGCATCTTGTTTTTCAGGGGAAAGTTCGCCGAATAGTTCGTGGATCTCAAAACCACCTGCCCAGCTTGCTTTGTTGAGAGCCTCTACGGTTTTCCGAATCTCGTGGCGGCCCGGCATAAACACCAGTGTGTGGCCATCGACACCGTTTCGTTTGAAGTAGTCCCGCATCACCCGTGCTGCATGATCCCAAACTTCACCTTTGTGGCGCTCCCGTTTTGGTTCGTATTGGATATCGACAGGAAAAGTTCGTCCGTCGGATTTCAAGTGCAAGCAACCGTCCCCGAGATAGGATTTCAGCGCTTCCGTCTCCAGTGTAGCAGACATCGCCACAATTTTCAGATCGGGGCGAAGCGCCTGCTGAACTTCAAGGCATCGGGCGAGACTGATATCTCCATAAAAATGCCTTTCGTGAAACTCGTCGAGAACCACCGCGGAAATTCCAGCGAGATCCGGTTTCTCGATTAATAGACGAATCAGGATTCCTTCGGTGATGTAGCGGATCTTTGTATTTTTCGAGACCACATTTTCAAAGCGAACTTGATAACCGACCTCCTCGCCGCAACGACCGCCCCGCTCACCAGCAACCCGGCGAGCCAACATTCGGGCGGCGAGCCTTCGCGGTTGTAGAACGTAGATCTGCCCTGCATCGCCAACAGGACTGTCGGCCAGGATCTGCGGAACCTGAGTCGATTTCCCTGAACCGGTTGGTGCCTCGATGACAATGCGCGCGTCCTCTTTGGATACTGCTGAGAGCAGTTCCGGCTCGAGTTCAAAGATAGGAAGAGAACGGTCGCGTGGCATGGTTGATTGATTGATACAAAAGGGGGAAGCGGGAGGATTAGCAATGGAGAAAGGAGGTAGAAGATCATTTCCTTCTTTTCAACATTCATACAAAATGATGGAATCTGCGGGATGAGATCGAGTGAGGCATCATCATCATCTTTTTTCCCACCCAAACCTCCGGACGTCCCCGCTGATTTGGCTCGGCCTTCGGCGAAATACCGGCTTCACGCCTGGTTGGCAATGGTCGGGCTTTGCCTGTTTGGATCCATTTATGTTGTGCTGACTTCCTGGTTTGCCTGGTCCGCTTACCGGCTTTTCATACTTGCGGTCGATGAATTTGATCTCTTCATTTTTATCAAATGTTTTGGCGCCGCAGTTCTGGCAGTATTCATGGTGAAGAGCTTGTTTTTTAGAAAGAGCTCTGGAGGAAACAAAGGGTATGAGATCACCGCCGAAACACAGCCGCGGCTTTTCGACTTTCTGAACCGGGTTGCAGAGGAAGCAGGAGCTCCCAAGCCCCACAAGGTTTATCTTTCTCCGGCGGTCAATGCCTGTGTCTTCTACGATCTGTCTCTTCTGAATTTCCTATTTCCGACAAAGAAGAATCTGGAAGTTGGTCTCGGATTGATCAACGTGGTGACACTCAGTGAATTGAAAGCTGTGCTGGCTCACGAGTTTGGACATTTTGCGCAAAAGACGATGGCAGTGGGGCGATGGGTTTATACCGCTCAGCAAGTAGCCACTCAGTTGATCTATCATCGCGATGGTCTTGATACTTTTCTGACTATCTTATCGGGAATCGATTTGCGAATCGCATGGATTGGTTGGCTGCTTCGAGTAATCGTCTGGTCACTTCGATCCCTTCTGGATTCTCTGCTCAGTCTCGTCATGTTGGCAGAAAGAGCCCTGTCCCGGGAGATGGAGTTTCAGGCCGATCTGGTGGCAGTATCGACTTCAGGAAGCGACGCGCTCATTCATGGATTGTATCGCCTGCCAGCGGCAGATGGTGCCTGGAGTGAGGCAATTGAATTTATCAATGAACAGATCGGAAAGGGGCATTTGGTGGAAGATGTTTTCGCGGTGCACTCCGCTGTTCTGGAACACAAAAAGAGGATTTTGAATGATCCAGACTATGCGGCGGTCCCGGATCTTCCGGCGAGCGGTGCCGACAGCCATCGGATTTTCACCGCTGATATCGCTCAGCCACCCCAAATGTGGGCGACTCATCCTCAAAGCCACCTGCGAGAGGCGAATGCAAAACAGCGCTACATTCCTGCTCAGTTGGACTTTCGAAGTGCCTGGGAAATTTTCGACGAACCTGATAAATTGCGCAGGGATCTTTCCGCATACCTTTTTGAGGGTATGAAAGAGACAACGCGTGATCACGGGGAGACGATGGAGGCCCTGAACCGAAGCTATGCCAAGGAGTTTTACAATCCTGCATATCGAGGAGTCTATCTGGAACGTTCCGTTGTCGACTATGCCAATTCCCCGGATGAGCTCTATGACAAGGAAGGAAGTGTCGACCCTGTCGAGGCCCTGAACAGTCTGTATCCTGAACAGCTGAGCGATCACCTGGAGACGCTGCGAAACTTATCCAAAGAGAAAGCTCACCTGGAAGCATTACGTGACCGCACCTGGGAGTCCACGGACGGTATCATTCGGTTCCGTGGTGATGTGATCAATCGTTCCGGTCTGGGGGAGGCCATCGAGACATCGGGGGCGGATTTAACAAGTTGCCGGGAACAACTTCGGGAGCATGACCGAAAGTGCCGCAGTATCCATATGCAGATTGCCCGGACCCTGCCGGATGTTTGGGGTAGTTATCTTAAAGGCTTGATCGGCGTTCTGCATTATGCGGACCATGTCCTCAGAGATTTGATTGATGCGAACGGTAAATTGATGAACACCTATGCGGTGGCGATCGCGGACGGAAGCATCAGTCAGAAAGAGCTCTACCGATTGATTGCCGACGGGAGTGATCTTCACAACGGGCTTCGGGAGGTCTACACCAAGCGGGAGGTAATGAATCTCGACGGACGACTTCTGGCGCGGCTTAAGAAGAAATCCTGGGCAGAATGCTTCGATGAAGATTACCAACTTCCTTCTCCCAATGACGAAAACATGGGAGACTGGCTGGATGTGATCGGTGGATGGGTAGGGCTTACCTGTTCCGTCCTTTTCGAACTAAAAGAGGCGGCTCTCGAAGAACTTTTGAAAACTGAGGCGATGTTGGCAGAGCATGCCCGCAATGGAACTCCCATTGGTGACGCTCCGAATGCCAGCGAGGCTCCACTCATTTATCGAAAACTTCTCCACGGTAAGGAGCGTTCGATTCAGATGAAGCTGAACTGGTGGGACAGTTTTCAAACCGCATCCGGTCCGATTGCTGCGACGACTCGCTTTCTCGTTTCCTTCGGGATCATTCTCCTGGCAGTCTATATTACGTTTCCGGAGGAGTGGTTGCGACGATTGAATCTGTTTTGATGCGAAGTCAGTCTGTTTCGCTGGTGGCTTGAGAGCGTCCAACAAAATCCCCTCTAAAAACTCCCAGAGATTCCAGTAATTAAACTCTCTTGAATTTCAGTAGTCTTTTACCTATGGAAGTTCTTTCGGAATCCGTTTAGTGTTCGTTCGTGCGAGTGACTATGAGGAGATTTGCGGCGCTATTGGCCTTACTGACAGCATTTATTTTGACGACGGGTTCGCTTATGGCGTATCCGCTCACGCTTGAGCAACGTCAGCGTCTCAAGCGATATCTGCCGCGGACGTTTCCCAAGCTGGAAGCGAGAGACCCGGTGACGGTCGTCGCTGTGGGCGACAGTGTCATGTCCGGCTACACTCCATTAGCGGGTGCGTGGGAGCAAAACAACGCGCTTTATACATATCCGGGGATTTTCCTCGAGAAAATGGCCCTGGAATTCTTTTACCCGGGACGTGTACGACTTCTCAATCCTCCGAAAGGCGGAACTTCAAGGCTGACAGATTACCTTGGCGACGAAATCGTGTTTGAAAATCTTTCGGATTTTGGAGCGACTTCTTTTTACGGCCTGAAGCATGTGACCACCGACGCGTTTCTTAATAATCCGGATATACTTTTGATTCAATACGGAGTGAATGATGCCCTGACAAACGTGTCCCTCGACGCCTACAAGCGATCTTTGCAGGAGACGATCGATGCCGGGAAACGGGAACTGGCTGACATGATTGTCTTTGGGCCCAGTCTGGTGAATTACGGAGGTGGTGCTATGAAATGGGGGCTTGAGCGGCCCTACGCGATTGCCGCAAAACAAATTGCTGATGCCAACGGAGTCATGTTTATCGATATCGGGAAGATCCTGATGCGCAAGGGCGGGGGAGTTGATCCTGACACCCACCCACATGCTGCGATGGAGATCGTGGGTGATCGACTTTCTCAAATCTTCAATTACGGACCGGAGTTGCGGGTTCCGGAAAAGATCCACCCATCCGCAAGAGCTCACAGATATCTGGGGCAGCACATTTTCGATGAAATCTTCAATGGTCCGGTTCAATCGAATTTCACCTATGCGGGGGCAGCGGCCTACGGAGACGGAGGTCTAGTGAAGGTTCGTATCTCATTGCGCAATCAAACGGCCGATGAAAAGGAGGGGACCATCGGGGCTCTCTCTCTTCCGGGGATTGTTCCGGTGGAAGCATCTCAGCGTTTTACCATTCCTCCCGGCCAAAGTGTTCAACTCGATTTTGCTTACAAGCGTCCAGTGGTTGGTAAAGATGGTGAGGGTGCGGAGATTTATTATCCGATGCCTATCGACGACGAAGTGGCACGTTTCAGCTTTGTTGTTGAAGACACGGTAAACTCTGAGTTGATCAACCTTCCCTTGAGGATCGGTCCGGTTTCGGTGGCTTGGAAATCGAAACAATACATCAACGTTTCCGATCAACTGAAAGTGGTCTGGGCGCTGATGAACGGTTCGGACAAAACCGTTTCCGGAAAGTATCGAATCGGAATGGCAAAATCGGTTTCGACTCAGACGAGTTTTACACTTTCTCCTCTCGGGACGAAGAGCTTTGATGCGGTCTTCAAATTTGTGGGAAGGGAAGAAGAGATGCAGTTTCAAGAGGATCTCTGGATTGAGGTGGAGGTCGATGGGCGAATTACCCGCTTTAGCAGAGAACTGGAGGCGAGCCGTGATTTGGTCCTCGGTCAGCAAATGGCGATGCAAAGCTGGTCGGACTACGCAAATGCTGAACCTGCCGGATCGGGTGCTGCTCAGCGCCGGCCTGCTGGTGGTGCGACCGTAAGGTTCAGTGCTGATGAGAAAAGCCTCATCATCGTGGCTGATGTTTCCGGAATCGAAATTCCCGACATGGGGGATCAGGCGGCACTGAAAGCGAGAGTGTCGATTGATGCCCGACCAATCAATGAAGTCCGGAATTTCGGATTTGTTAGACCTATCGATGTGTTTACCCGGGGTGCCGATGGAAATGGATACACTCCGGCCTTGCCGCTCGGAAGTTTCGGGAATGGCTACAACATGGTTCTGAGCCCTAGGGCCATCAGTTCAAAACTCACGACCCCGGAAAATGGGGTTCGTCGTCTGGAGATCCGAATTCCCAGGGTTTATCTCCATCGTCACGAGTGGAATCTCGATTCTTCAGATTCCATCCTCGGAGTGAAGCTGGATATTTGCGTTGCCGATTCTGATCCGAATGCTGCGGTTCCATTCCCTCTCCGGAATTGCTTCACCACAAACAGCGCCTCTTTCAATTTTGATGATCGAACGATCTTCGGTTTTTCAGTGAACGATCCCCAGGGACTGACGACGCTCCGCCTTTCCAGGGAGCCGGCATTTACCTGGTCTGTTCGGGTGTATTGAGACGGAGAAATCAATCGCCTCACTCGAACTGAACTTCATTGACCACTTCACCGGTCTCGGAGTGATGGCGGAAAAAGAGAACCGGCTTGTCATCACTTGTTCGATCAGTGAGAACAGAGAGGTAGCCTCCTTTCACCCGCAGGAAGCGATGATAGTCTTCGCGAAAGTCGTCTTTCTTCCAGCCGCCTGCATGCGAGTTACTGGCAGGTCCGCAGCAGAATTCGTGGATTCCCGCTTCCGGGTGAACGGAATGGTATTGCCAGTGACGATCACCGCAAATGACGTAAGCATTCTTGTGGGAAGCCAGAAACTCTCTCAATTGATTTCCTTCGTGAGCGAAGACTTTGTTCGAGTGATTGTCGTTTTTGCCCTTGTCACGATCCGGACCAACCACGGGGGTCGGGCTGATCAAAATACGAAATTTGGCATCGCTTTCGGTAAACGTTTTTTTGAACCAGGCCATTTGCTCCGCTCCCCAGATAGTTTTCTCAGGGCCATCTTCCATGGTGTTGGGGCTTCGGAAATCGCGTCCCTCCACCATCCAGACCTGAAGGTCTTTTCCCCATCGTGCCGTTCGGTATGTTTGATGACCGTGCATCGGGACCTGCTTTACGAAGATGTCGATCCCTTGAGCGAAAGTGAACTCTCCCATCTCCGGAGCATTCATTGAGGGCCAACAGTCGTTGGTCCAGGTGTCATGATCATCCTTAATGAAATAGCTGCCAACTTGATTGTGGAAGCGAACGTTTGTCGGAAGGCTGTAGGTGCGCTGCCAGTGGTAGTTGGCAAGCTCCGGAGTTTTGGCGAGGCGGTCGTAATAGACAATATCTCCAGTGTGAACAAAGAAATCGAGATTGGGGTGTTGCTTCAGCAGCGAGTCGTAGATCACATAGCCATCATCGGAATTTCGATCAATGAATGCCTGGCCGGTGGATATGGCGAACTCGACTCGTGATGCTTTGTCAGGAGATGGGGCTGTAGTGAACCCTCCGCTGACATTTGAGCCGGCTTCTCCGTCGGAAGAGCGTGATTCGACGACTACCTCATATGGTGTTCCAGGCTGGAGGTTTGTTAGAGAATGTTGTCGGATGAAATCCCACTCCGCTTCAACAGCGGCCCAGGTGCTCTGTTTCCATTCGTCCTTACTATTTTTTGGCCGATACTTCACCCGCGTTTCCCCTTTAACCCCGGGAACAGCCCATTGAATGTCTTCGACACCTTTCGCGGGCGCTTCAAACCGGACTCCGAGGACAGGATCCCTGCGGTGCTTTCTCTCCTTCACCCTCTCAAATTTCCCTTCGTAGTTAATCTCGAACCACGGGCCATCACCGGGATTTCGTTCCGCCTTCCGAGTGAGGCGGGTCCAGACAATTGCCGAAGTATCCGTGATCTCGCCTGTTTTGATTCCTGTCGCCTGATGAGGAGGAGCGGCGTTCGCTGTCACTGATACAAAAGCAAAGGCAAGGGCTGCATAGACCAAAATTTTCTTCATGATAAAGACATACACATTCCCGCGCTGCTGAACAACAAAATGAACTTCGCCTTTACGCCAAGGCGGGCTTGTTTTTGGGAACAGGGTCGGGACATTACGGGAAATGAGAACTCGAAAAATTGTCATCATCCTTTTAGTTTTGCTGGGATCCTCAACTGGCTTCACTCAGGAGGAGTTTCCACTTCGGTCAGCCATCGAATGCACATCAAGAGCGGGACTTCCGAATTTTCGAGCAAAGATTGAGGCTGGAGAGACCGTGAAAATCGCTTATCTCGGTGGAAGCATAACAGCAGCAGCTGTCTCTTATACACATCTCCGAGCCCACGAGACCGAGGCTGATCT
>CAJXQE010000222.1 GCA_913058215.1 uncultured Verrucomicrobiales bacterium | reverse complement strand
GTTCAACCCGTGTCCGATCCGGATGCTCCGCTCGCCTCCGGTAGCGATTGGGCTCGCAACGCGATTGATCACTTTATCGCCCGCAATCTTACGCAAAACCATCTCCAACCAGCGGCGGAAGCGACACCCCTGGAACTGGTCCGCCGAATCTATTTCGATCTCCATGGTCTGCCACCTCTACCCGGCCAGGTGGACGCCTTCGTTGCGGCCTACAAAATGAAGCCCGAAGACGCGCTGAGAGATTTGATTGATAAGCTTCTGGCCAGTCCCCGTTACGGCGAGCGTTGGGGGCAGCATTGGCTGGACCTTGTCCGCTATGCAGAGAGCGACGGATACAATCAGGATGCCTATCGGCCCGGCGCAAAGGACTACCGTAATTATGTCATCCAATCGTTCAACGACGATAAACCCTATTCTCAATTTGTTCGCGAGCAGTTGGCCGGGGATATCATAGCCCCCGGCAATCCCGATGTGCTGATCGGAACTTCATTTCTTCGGCAGGGTATTTACGAATACAATCTACACAATGTCAGGATGCATTGGGATATCATCATGACCGATATGACCAATGTGACTGGCGAAGCCTTTCTCGGACTCAGCATCGGTTGCGCCCAGTGTCACGACCATAAGTTCGACCCTATCCTTCAGAAAGATTACTTCGCGCTCCAGGCATTTCTTTCGACGACCGCATGGCCTACCGACATACCGCTGGCGACGCCCGGGCAACGATCTGAGTTCGAACGGGAACAAAAGATCTGGGAAGAAGCTACCAAAGAAATTCAAGCTGGATTGGAAAGGCTGAAATCTGACCAATTGGAAGCGAAAAGAAAAAAAGAGGTGGTCATGTTCCCGGAGGATATCCAGAACATGTATCATAAAGCTCCGGAAGAAAGGGAACCGTTCGAG
Organism: uncultured Verrucomicrobiales bacterium; assembly: GCA_913058215.1. Classification (GTDB taxonomy): domain Bacteria; phylum Verrucomicrobiota; class Verrucomicrobiia; order Verrucomicrobiales; family DEV007; genus Arctic95D-9. The sequence continues at coordinate 11,571 of CAJXQE010000222.1, read as the reverse complement.
GAACAAATGGTGCAGTTAGTTCAGCGTCAGATCGACTATCAAAGCAGCCGAATCGATTTTTCCAAATCTTTCATCAATCAGCCGGAGAAACTGAAGAACTGGAAGAATCTCAATGAGCAGTTGCAGGCATTCAATCACCTCAAACCGAAGCCGCTCCCGTCGGGTTTCGTGGCAAGGGATGTCAGTGCAAAGCCGGTAAATCCCGTGATGAAAAACAGGGACGGAGAAATGGCAGTGGAACCTGCATTTTTGACCCTCCTCGGACAACCTTCTCCGAAGATCAAGCCGACAGAGAACTCCACGGGCCGGCGACTGGCGCTGGCTGACTGGATTGCTTCGTCTAAGAATCCCCTTTCGACACGCGTCATCACCAACCGGATTTGGCAGGGCCATTTCGGAACGGGCCTGGTCGCAACTCCGAATGACTTTGGCAATCTCGGTGAAGCTCCGAGCCACCCGCAACTGCTTGACTGGTTGACGACGCGCTTTCTCGAAGGCGGATGGAAGATGAAAGATTTACATCGCCTGATTTTGACCAGTTCCACTTACCGGATGACGGCACGGAAAGAACCGACCTCCAGTGAAACACAGACCGATCCGGCGAATCGTTTGCTCTGGCGTTTTCCGCCCCGGAGGTTGTCATCCGAAGAAGTGCGCGATGCCATGCTGGTCGCTTCAGGAGAGATTCGTTTTCCTGAAAATACCCATCCGGAGTCAGTCCCGGGTACTTCGCCGGACCGAAGCATCTATGTGAAGAAACTACGCAACAAACCCGATCCGTTGCTCAACAGCTTTGATTCTCCGCTCGGCTTTCAGTCCGCCCCGCGTCGCCCTGAAACAACGACACCGACTCAGTCCCTGATGCTCATCAACAACGCATGGCCGCTGGGCCGCGCGAAAGCATTTGCCAAGTCGCTGCGATTTGATGACGACGGAGATCGAAAGCAGAAAATCGTCTCTGCATACCGACGCGCCCTATGTCGTCTTCCGAGTGAGGACGAATTGGAGAAAGCCCTCGTCTTCATCGATTCGCTCAGCACGATTCGGAGTGACGCGAAACAAGGTGATGTCAGTGATCAAGCAGCGTTTCGTCCCAACTCGGAGAAGTTTGCCGCGGTAAAGGAAATTGACATCGGCGGGAGCGCTCTTCAGCTTCAGCGGTCCTCCTTGTTTGAACAAGTCGAAGTCGATCTCCCACTGGATCGAGGGACCAACGAGTTTACCATCGAAACCGTAGCCGAGCTGGACAGTGTTTATCCGGATGGAACTGTCAATACACTCGTGTCGCGCTGGGACGACAGCCGAAGCACGTCGGGTTGGTTTCTATGTGTAACCAGCACAAAATCGCGATACCAGCCGCGGAACCTTCTCTTCGTCATGAACGGTGTCGACCAAAAGGGAGCGCCGAAGTATGAAGTCGTTGTATCCGATCTCCGGGTTCCAGTCGGCAAACCGGTCTACATTGCTGCCGCAGTCACCGCCCGCCCGATATCCAAAGGCAGCGAGTTCGGTGAAGTCACGTTCTATGTGAAAGATTTGTCCGAATCAAAGGCGAAGCTGGAATCGGTGACGGTGAAACATTCTGTCGTAGGCAAAGTCAACGACTCCCCTTTTCCGCTCGTCATCGGAGGGCGGAAGCAAGTCGGTCACCTATGGGACGGACAGATCTCCCGGCTTTCCCTTTCCAAATCGCCACTAAGCAAAGAACAACTTTTTCTCTACCCGTCGGAGGCAACACCGCATCAAATCGTTGATTGGAAATTTTCCCGGGGCCTTCCTCCGAACTCTAGCTGGTATGGACGGAACATCGCAAATCCCTTGCTGGATTCAGCGACTGACTTTTGCCATTTGCTGTTTAATTCCAATGAGTTTCTCTACCTCTACTGAATCTGAAGTCATGCAATCACGACGAAAGTTCCTATCCAGGGCAGGAGGTGGTTTCGGGACAGTGGCCTTGTCGGCACTCATGGGGGAAAACCTGATTGCGGGTTCCTCGACCAACGCGGCTGCTTCGGCAAAGATTCCTCATCACTTCGGCAAAGCCAAAAGCGTCATCTTCCTGTTCATGGAAGGCGGCCCGAGCCATCTCGATTTATTCGATCGAAAGCCACTGCTGCGAAAACTGGCCGGACAAAAACTTCCCGACAGCTTCGAGACACCCGTCACCGCAGCCGGCGAAGTGAATTCTCCGCTTTTACCTGACCAACGCAAATGGGCTCAGCACGGGGAGAGCGGTTTGTGGATTTCCGACTGGCTGCCGAATCATTCCCGCATCGCCGACGAACTGTGCGTAATCCGCTCTTGTGTGACCGACGGGATCAACCATGCAGGTGGCATGTGCCAAATGAATACGGGTGCCGTCTTCGGCGGACGACCTTCGCTCGGTTCCTGGGTGTCCTATGGTCTTGGGTCGGAAAGCCGCGACCTTCCTGACTTTGTCGTCCTCAAAGACAGCAACTCTATGGTGGTCAATGGAGTTCGTGCCTGGGGTTCGGGTTTTATTCCGTCAACGCATCAGGGAGTCCTTCTCGAATCGAAGGATCCGCCAATCTCAAATCTCAACAACCCCGATGGTGTTTCTACTGAAGTTCAGCAAAAGAAACTCGCATTTCTCGGCGAGATGAACCGCCAACATTTTGACAGCCGCTCCTCTCACAGTGACCTTGAAGCGCGCATCAAAAGCTACGAGCTCGCCTTCCGCATGCAGGCCACTGCCCCCGAAGCCATCGATCTCGAACACGAATCCGAGTCCATGAAATCGCTCTACGGACTCGACACGGAGGAAACCAAAGCCTACGGACGCCAATGCCTGCTCGCGAGACGTCTCGTCGAACGCGGGGTGCGGTTCATCCAACTCTACAGCGGAGCGGGAAGCAAGTGGGACAGTCACGACGGAATTGAAGCGAAACACTCCAAACTCTGCCGCAGCGTCGATCAACCCATCGTCGGCCTGCTCACCGATCTGAAACAGCGCGGCCTTCTCGACGAAACCCTCGTTATCTGGGGCGGCGAATTTGGACGCACCCCGATGAGCGAAAAAGGCGACGGCCGCGATCACAATTCCACCGGCTTCACCATGTGGATGGCGGGTGGCGGCGTCAAAGGCGGACAAACCATTGGAGCCACCGACGAGCTCGGCCTCTACGCCACCGAAGATAAACTACACGTCCACGACTTTCATGCCACGGTGATGGCTCTGATGGGCCTCGACCACACCAAAGTCATCTACCCTCACAAAGGCCGCCCGGAACGGGTTGATCTCAACGAAGGCCATGTCCATCAGGGTATTGTGAGTGGTATCACCACTTGAAATTTCGTGAGAGAAAATCTCGGGTGGACCTCACTGATTCGATTCGGCGAGTTCCCGGCTATTCCACCGGTACAATCTGCAAGCCATCAACGGAGACGTATCCATCCGCCCCTCGATTCAAGAGGATCAATTCAATGTCCATACCCTCTTCAATCGTGAAGCGCCCCAGGGAGCGCGGCTGACCGTCCGCAAGCTGAGGAAGCCTTTGGTTCAGTGTCAGGGAATGACTTTCATCACCAATGGTCAAATCGATTGAAGCATTGCTAGCCCGGTTTGAATGAGCGCTGTAGAGCAATCGAAAATCATAACGGCCGGACTTCCCGATCTTCTTTGAAAAGGTGGCTGACTTTTCTCCCTTCCCTGAGTTTCCATCATGGTGATAGCTGGAACCCGACAGCGAGCCGGTAGCATTACTTTTCATCCAGTCCCCCACAAATTTTGCGTCGGCATCATCGATCACAATTCCGGAAAGTTTCGGGCGCGGTTTCAATTTTTCGACTGATTCCAAAACCTGACCACTTTTGATCAGCTCTTCCTTCAAGGTAAGGTAGTCCACTTTCTGAACTGGAGTTCCAAGATCAAGGGCAAGGCTTGCAGCGGTTGCGGCACTTTGACTCGTCACCATAAATGGCGGCTCCATCCGAATACTGGCAAAGGCGGCATGACTCGCCGAAAGAGCGAATGTTACCAGCAGATTATCGCACTCCTCCCGTTTGGGAACAATGGCATCGTATCCAATCTGGTAGGGACCAAACCCGCCACGTCCGCCTGCAATCTTCCCTTCACGAACCACCACGCCATCTTTAACGATGCGCCGAATTTCATGGGCATCCGTTCCATAGCTCCCCAAACCGATCGACTTGGGGGCAATCTCCCGACCGTGAGTGTGGTGTTCTGTCAGGACCAGATCACTGACCATTCGTCGCCCTTCCCGAATATAGATCTGGTGAGGCCAACCACCGGTTTCGACAAATTCGTCCATCGGCAATCCGAATCGCTCAAGATCCTGTTTCACTTTTGCGGGCACACGAGGGTCTGTTCTAAGAAAGTGGAAAAGGCCACGATGATAGTTTTCCAGCTCTTTCGACAACTCTGCTCGCTCGTCATAGGAAGCTTCCGGCCAGGCCCAGCTCAAACCGGGGAGATTCCCCCCGAAAGTTGCGGTGTTGAAATCCCACTTATCATTGGGCAGCTCGTCGTGTTTGGAAAACCAGCGAAGATCCATGTCATCTCCATTCGCGATACAAGCTTCAATGAAACGAGCCACGAGCTCGTAGCGACTCGCGTCATAATTGGAGGGAGCCGCGATAGCAATAAAATTATCCGGATTAGTAGTGAGACACAGACGAAAACAGTAAGCCTGAACTCCCGGAGCGGCCTCGCCCGGGACGCCTGGTTCGCCCTTATTAATCAGCGGTAGCAGTCCGCTTGAGGAATCACCTTCAATCACATAGGGGTCGAGAGGAAAATCACGATCCCACGCTCCATGCCCACCGGGGAGCCGACCGTTTGCTCCCGGTTGATCGAAGGAACTGCGGGGCAGAAACTTTTTGTTGTAGTGAATACCGTTATAGATCTCATCATATTTCGCGTTCGCCTCACGGGTAAGCGTGTAACTCACTCCTGCAGCGGCCATGAGATCTCCTTCGTAGGTGGTGTCGATGAAAACCTTCGCCTTGACCACCCTTCCATCTTCGGTGAGAAGCGCCGTAATCTGAGCACCCGATTTCTTTACTGACTTCAAGCGGGCATCGCGGAGAACAATCACCCCGGCCTCCGCGGCCATGTCGTCAAAGACATGTTCTGCAACATGCGGCTCAATAGAATACGCACCTCCCGTTGCAGGACCGCCTTTGCCCTTACTGTTGAACGCTTCGCCAAAGTTCAATTCTTTCCCGTAGCTGGCAACAAGACGGGTGAAATACTCCCGGGCAATTCCTCCAACACTGCGCGGATCTCCGATATCAACCGCACTCAGCCCTCCAGAGGTCATCCCACCGAGATGTTTCCCCGGCTCCATCAAAATGACACGCTTCCCCATTCTCGCCGCCTGCACCGCAGCAGATACACCCCCGGAAGTTCCTCCGTATACGACGATGTCTGCCTCGCTGGTTTCGGAATGGAGAGAGGTGAATCCAATCCAAAGAATCAGGAAATTTATAGAGTATATTTTCATCTCAAAGGTCTGTCTTTCGAGCAAATTGGAACGCAAAGGGCGTTGCGTTGTGCAGCGTGAATTCTAACCGAAACGGCTTTCCAAGGTGTGCCCAAACCGGGGAAAAACAGAACCCTAAGGACATTGACCTCCAAGCCTTACAGTATCGCTGACAACAACCCCTTGCTGTCAGCATAGTGATCCCGTGAAACACCCAGCGCCTGCAACTGTGTCAGCCAAAGGTTGGCCAGAGGCGTTCCGGGCTCGCAATGAATGTGTTTACCCAGCTTTAATTTCCCGCCTCCCCCACCGGCAACCACCACGGGCAAATCGTTGTACTGATGTGTCGCTCCATCACCGATACCTGCACCCAGAGTGAAAATCGTATTGTCCAGTAAGGAAGTACCGTCTGATTCTTCAATCTGATCCATTCTCTCCACCAAACGCGAAAAGGCGCTCACATGGAACCGGTCCAGCTTCAGGAGGTCTTCCAGGTTTTTTGACTGGGAGTGCGTCATGCTGTGGTGATTACGTGGTCCGTCGAGAATGCCTTCGTAATTCGTCTGCGTCCCCCATCGTTCGGGTGCGACCATGAGAGTTCCAATATTTGTGAGTCCTGATTGCAGAGCCGTTACTAACAAGTCTCCCATGATATGAATGTACTCATTTCGCGGCAGGACTTCAGCGGGGCGCTCAACCCGGTATTCCGCCAGTTCTGCTCTCATTGAATCGATTCGGTCCATCCGTTTTTCGATGGCACGAATCGCTTCGAAATACTCTTCAAACTTCTGACTATCGGAGCCACCAAGGCGGGTTTTCAATTGCTTTGCATTTCCTAAAGCAAGATCGGTAATATTACGATTCCGCGTGTTCGACTTCGTTCCGAAAAGGCGATCGTAAACCAAACGGGGATCGCGCATCGAAGGAGCGACATGCCCTGTCCCATACCAGGACATGTTATCGAAATAGATAGACTCGATGTTATCTTTGTGATCATTGCAACTCAGCTCAAGAGTTGGAAAAGGCGTCTCCCGCCCGATCACGTCGGCTGCAATATGATCCATCGTTCTCGACAGAGGATAAGCGGAATTTTCCACTTCAAACGGCGCGACGCTGGAGAGAAAACAGGACGCGGCCTGGGCGTGGGAATCCGTCCCGTGCTGAAAAGTCCGATCCATCCCGGTAATGAGTGCGATCTTTTCCCGCATCTTGTGGAGAGGGGCAAGGGTAGGTGTAAAAGTCAGGGAATGGCTTCCAACCGGAGCCGGCTCGCCCTCGAATCGCCATACATTGTTCTGGTTCGCAAAACTTGGTAGCTTCCGGTCACTTTCTCCCGGAAAGAATCCCCTTCGCACAAGACCGTTCGGCAAATAGAAGAATGCGAGCCTCTGCGCCGGACCGGACGAATTCTCGCCTTTTGCCAGGCTCTCGAACCAGGGAAGGCTGAGAGCGGCACCACCGGCTCCCGCAATAAACTTACGACGGGAATGACTTCGGGGTTCGGGATTGATCTTCACTTTTCTTATCTGGTTCGGCCCCGAGCCTAGTGGATTACTGTCAAATTGACAAGAACCGCGATCACTCTACCCGGGATTTCGAATTGCCTCATAAAAGAGGACACCGAAGCAAAAATTGACAAGACGGAATAAAGGCGAATCTGTTTACCATGCCAGGATCACCCGAAGAGCTTCTGAAGGAATACGAACGCAGCTTGTCCTCTCAGGATTTCGACCGGGTTCGTCCACTGATTCACGAAGACGCGGTATTCTGGTTCAATGACGGATCGTTTCGAGGTCATGAAGAGATTGAAGGGGCGTTCGCAAAAACTTTCGATTTAATCAAAGAGGAAAAATTCTGGCTCACTGACATCGAATGGCTCTTTTCATCGGAAGAAACTGCCGCCTGCCACTACCAGTTCAATTGGGAAGGAATCATTCACGGGGATCTGTGTTCCGGGAACGGTCGTGGAAGCTCGGTATTGAAGAGTGTCGACGGAGTCTGGAAGATTGTTCACGAACACCTGAGTCGGAACCCTTGAAGACTCAGGATCTCCCAATTCAACATCACTCTAACGCTTGCGTAAGAAAGGCTCACTCATGGCGATGCGTTTCATCAGTGTTCGCAACTCGTCATCTCCAGCCAAAGCCTTTTCCGTGATCGAATCCAGAGCGGGGGAATCAGCGACCCCGAGTTCACGCCCGAGTGCATAGGAAAGCAAATGCCCGGTAAACCCACGGATAAACCGACCTTTCTCTTTCAGTAGCAATTGCTTGAACTCAATCGCATTCTTGAATGGATGGCGGTTAAAGAGGACGCCGCTTGAATCCACCGGTCGACCGTTCTCGTACTCGTCGCGCCAAACTCCAGTAGGCCCATAATTTTCCAGAGCAAACCCGAGGGGATCGATCTTGTTGTGACACCCGGCGCAGTCCTCCCGCTTCCGATGCTCCGCGAGGCGTTCACGAATCGTTAATGTTTCCAGCAGAGCCTCATCCTTTTCCGGAAGTGGCGGGACATCGGCTGGCGGCGGCTCCGGCGGGTCATTGAAGATAACTGCGTTCACCCAGGCACCCCGCGTAATCGGTTGAGTTCTGACAGGGGTCGAAGTCATCGTCATGACGGCGGCATTCGAAATCACTCCTCCCCTCCCCGGATTGTCGAGGGGGACCCTTTTGAAATTGAGAATCTTGTCCTCGCGGCCGGCAGCCTTTCCTTCGTAATTTGCCTGCAGCATATCACTCTGCCAGGTGAAGTCAGGATCTAACAAGTCCATCACGGATCGGTTCTCCAGGTAAACCGTTTCGAAAAGAAGAAGAGGCTCCAACATCATATGCATGCTCACGCGGTACCCGTTGTAGTAGAAGTAGGGATACTTCTCCGGATCAGGCACCGAAGTAATCAAACGGTCCAACTGCAGCCACTGCGCCGGAAAGGTGTCACAGAACCGACTCATGCGCGGATCATTCAGCATCCGGTCAATTTGAGACTCCAGCACTTCCGTTTTCCCCAATTCACCTGCCCGAGCCGCTTCCAAAAGTTCGTCGTCGGGAATGCTCCCCCAAAAGAAGAGGGCGAGCCTGGATGCCAGCTCGAAGTCATCTACGCCTTGCGGATCCGTTTCTGATGCCTCACTTGATTCGTAAAAATAGAGGAAGTCGGGTGCAGCCAGGACCGCACCGACTACTGTTCGCATGGCGCCTTCGAATGAAGCTCCGTCAGAAATACTGCCCTCTGCAAACTCAGTGAAGCGGTCCAGTGTTTCAGGATCAAGCGGTCGCCGAAAACCCCGGGTCAATAGTCTTTCGAGGCGCTCCCTGATCGCTTCTTTCTCAGACTTCGAATGATTCGTCTGAGTTTTTTCAGGGGAACCGGTGACTGCGAAAGTATCCATGGCGAAGAGATGACTCTTCGATTTTTGATTTATCCCCAGACACTTAATCTTCAGTCGATGAACTCCGGGTTCGACCTTGACCGGAATAATGAGGTCCTCCGCCCGGCTTACTTTTGAATCATAGAGATCAATCGATTCACCGATAACTTCACCATCGAGAGACAACTCGAATTGCCCGTAGTCCGGAGCTTTCGTAAATCCAAAGCGGAGACCGCTTCCCGGCTTCTCAGCAACAAAGGTCATTTCAATCTCCCAACCTTTCTTTCGGCACATCCACATCAGATGCTTCCCTCCACTCCAATGAGAACCGAAGGTGTCCATATTCTGAACCCATATTCGTCCCTGAGGATTTGGCGGAACTTTGAGCCAGGCGGGGTTCTCAGCTTCTGAATTCACTTCCACGGGTTGACCGGGAGGGGCAAATAGCCAGTTCCAACTCCGGCATTCCTGTGGATTCAAATCCGGGCTCTCGACGATGGTCTGACTCAATGTCAGAAACGACTCCATTAGCAAAGGCGAGAGAGTCAGGTGGTCGGCACGGTTGTCGAACCCATGTTCCGCCCTTTGATCCTGCGGAAAAGGTGCGACGCCCCTGAAGCCTTCCGGACGCCGACCGTCGATATCTTTGCTCAATGGACGGCTTGCCACCTGAACTTTCGGAGGCATCTGACCGGCTTCCGGATCAAAGTAATCCTGATAGCGACGCAGCAATCGCTCGTTCAGTTGAAAAATTTCACGATCCAATCCCAACAAATCTATGACTGCATTGTTGTACTGAAAGCGGTTCATCCGCCGGATCGGAGTCGGCGCGAAGGACTGGGTTGCCAGGGCCTCTGCAAGCAAAGGCTTGAGGTGAGAGATCAGAGACTGGCGAGTTTCATCAGGCAACGACGGCTCATCCTCCGGTGGCATTTCCCCGTCCTCAAGTGCAACAATCAGCGACTCCAGGAGCTCAGGGTTTGCGATAAGGTCTCGCGTATTCTTCAAGTTAAGAAGATTCACATTCCCTTTAACTTTCTCTCCCTTGCCATGGCATTTCATACAATGCTTCTCGAATGCGGGTTGGAGAACGCTCTCAAAAGTTGCGGAGGAACCCACGGCAAATACGGATGACCCGAGAACAGCCGGGGCGAGAAGATTGAGTAGAAATATATTTTTCACGGCTCCCGATACTAACACTATGACAACTCAGCGAAACGGAAGGTCCTAACCTTTTTCCTGGAAGCTGCGGATGACCTTCATCAACTCAGTTTTCCCCGCTCCACTGCTGCCTTTTGTCAGGACTCCCATTAAGAGGTAGAAACTCTCTTTCCCCTGAACGGCCATACAGACCAATTCACCTTTCACGCTCTCAACGGTTCCGGGCCCCTGGAAAAAGGATGCCGGCAATTCCCCGATTTTTCCCGCTTTGGGTTCGGAAGGCGCGAAATCCGGAAAACTCTCTTTCATAACTTCCACTTTCAGCGCCGCGTATTCTTCAAGAGTGGAAACCTCCACATCAGCAGGGAGTTCCTTCAGCACAGAGAAGCCAATATCTTTTCTTCCATTCTCCCCAACCATTTGGATCGGAGGAGTAAGGCCTAAGGTTATTTTCCATCCGACAGGGATCCGGACGGCTGCATCCTTATCAATGAGCCAGAATTTTTCAGTCTTGGCGACAACCGTGTTCTCTCCCGACTGTATTTTTTCTGCTGTCGTCTCGGCCTCAGCCAATGTGAATATTTGAATCGCAATCGTGAAAGAGACTACTGAGAGGGCGAGTATTTTGAATCTGTTCGTTATCATATTGAAGGAATTTAAGAACCTTAGGAGAAGCTGAACTCCGGAGTCAATAGCCTGTCCCGGTCATTTACATCCCGTCGGACTGTTCCGGAGGGTCTCTTGTAGAAAAAAGACTCCCTTTTTGCAAGGGATCGAGGGATTCAGAGGATACACGATTTACGCAGGCAGGGGATTGACCCGGGCGGAATGAATAGGAAGAATCTTGATATGGTCCAACGCCGTCTGATTTCAATTATCTTCGCCATATTGTGTGTCGCAAGATATTCCCACACCGCAGATCCCCCGCCCCAACCGAATATTCTTCTCGCCCTGGGAGACAACTGGGCATGGCCGCACGCCGGAGCTCTGGGCGACCCAACCGTAAAGACGCCGGTGTTCGATAGAATCGCACGTGAAGGAATCTTGTTTAATTATGCCTTCTGCCCTGTTCCTTCCTGCGCAGGCTCTCGATCCTGTTTGGTCACGGGCCGGGCCGCACATCAACTCAAGGGTGCCGCCAGCCTCTACGGTGATTTTCAAAAGTTCGACTCCTTCACGGAACTACTGGAAGAAGCGGGTTACGAAGTTGGCTATACAGGAAAGGGCTGGTCACCCGGGAAGTATCTCGAATTCGGTTGGAAGGAAAATCCAGCCGGGCCGCACTACAAGAGCTTTGAAGAATTCATGGAAAAGCGCGATCCTGCGAAGCCGTTCTTCTTTTGGCATGGCAATACAGACGTAGCCCTTGGAAAATGGAAATACGATCCCGAACACTGGGGGGAGATGGATCCGGACACGGTTAAAGTGCCAGCCCACTTACCAGACATTCGCGAAGTGATGGAGTCGATTCTCGCCTATTACACCGGCGTCCAGAAACAGGATCAGACGTTCGGAAAAGCAGTCTCACTTTTGGAAAATGAAGATCTTCTTGAAGATACTCTCGTCATTTATACC
>CAJXQE010000221.1 GCA_913058215.1 uncultured Verrucomicrobiales bacterium | reverse complement strand
GATCAGCCTCGGTCTCGTGGGCTCGGAGATGTGTATAAGAGACAGGAATAAAAATCGGGAAGGTCTGGCTTTCGAACGATCAACTGATGCAATGGGCGAGTTTGCATTGCGGGCTGATCCAATCCCGCAGCGGAAAGGAGTTTTGCATTCCCGGCTCCGGCGGCCAGCACGTAGTGGTCTGCTGTCAGAATGACATCATCGACCTGAAGAGAATCGATGCGACCATTGCCCCCTGAAACCACAGCGTCGGCCAGATAGCAATCCTGACTCAATTGAGAAGCGAGAGACTCGATGATCGAAACCGGATCGAGGACCTGCTCCTCGATGCGAAAGAGTTGTCCCCGATATTCCGGAGTGTCGAATACGGGGGGATACTGATTACGTGAAAGAGAATCTGCCCGTCCCCGAAGTGCCTTGCTTCCGAAGAAACTGACGACTTTGCTGACGACATTCGGAAGGCTCCACATCAACTGGTGATCGTTCAAAATCTTCACACCGCTGAGGTCGATAGGCCCGTCTCCGCTCATTGCCTTTTTCCAGCGTTCAGGCATGGCCGCGAGCGCTTCGGAAGAGTCGTTTAATTTTCCCCCGACCGCATATTTCAGTCCCCCGTGTATCACCCCCTGAGCTGCCAGAGATTGTCCGGAACCGAGCGGTGAATTTGTCAGGACTGCAACTTGATGTCCAGCAGCCTTCAGCTCGTGCGCAGTCCAGAGAGCAGCAACGCCGCCTCCGATTACGATAGTGTCGAAGTGAACCTTCACTGATCAGGAAGCTTCAGACCGAAAAAGTCGGCTGCGTTTTGAAAGCAGATTCGCTTCACCATTTCTCCGACCATTTCCATGTCGCGTGGAATCTCACCGTTTTCCATGTCCTGACCAATGACATTGCACAGGATGCGGCGGAAATATTCGTGACGGGTAAATGACAGGAAGCTGCGCGAATCGGTCAGCATTCCCAGGAATCTCGAAAGGAGGCTGGTGTTGGAAAATGCGTTAATTTGCCACTCCATGCCTTCCTTGGTATCGGCGAACCACCAGGCGGTGCCGAGCTGCATGCGGCAGGGAGCTTCACCTTCTTTGCCGGATTGAAAGTTCCCTAACATTGTCGCTAATGCGTAATTGTCTGTCGGATTCAGGTTGTAGAGAATGGTCTTGGGAAGATGACCGCGCTGTTCGAGGGTGTTGAAATATTTCCCGACAGCAGCGGCGTGTTCAACATCAGCCATCGAGTCGCATCCAACGTCGCGGCCGATTGAATCGAATAGACGGGTGTTGTTGTTTCGCTCTGCACCAATGTGAAGCTGTTTGGTCCATCCTCGCGATGCATCGAGCTCTGCGAAGAAAAGCATCAGGTGATTCCCGAAGGCTTCTGACTCAGCTTCGTCGGCCTTGGTTCCGGTGCGAACCTTGTCGAAAATGTTGGATGCTTTTTCGTCGCTGCATTCTGCATCATAAACGTGGTGCAATCCGTGGTCGGAAATCCGACCACCGAGTTCGTGAAAGAAATCGTGGCGTGAACGGATCGCGTCTTTGAATCCTCCGATCGTTGAGCAGTCGATGCCGCTGACTTCGCTGAGCTTATCGGCGTACGTGTTGAACCCGTCCGCATCATGAACCCACAGTGCGGGATCTGGACGGAAAGTAGGGTAGACACCAACATCGATACTGTTGTCATTGGCGATAGCTTGATGATGCTCCAGTGAATGGGTCGGATCATCCGTAGTGCAGAGGGCGACCACATTGCTCTGTTTCAAAAGTCCACGGCAGGAAAATTCCGTCTGAGCAAGTTTCCCGAGCCCGAGTTCCCAGACTTCGTCGGCGGTATCCGTAGAGAAGAGTTTTTCGAATCCAAAATAGCGGGACAGCTCGAGGTGGGTCCAGTGATAGAGCGCGTTGCGGAGACAGTGAGGAACGGTTTCGGCCCAGGCATCAAATTTGTCACGTGGATCGGCATTTCCGGTAATCCGGTCTTCGGTGATCCCATTGGCACGCATGCCCCGCCACTTGTAATGATCGCCTGCAAGCCAGACATCGAAGAGATTCTCAAACTTCCGGTCCGCCGCGATTTCATCCGGTGGCAAATGATTGTGAAAATCGAGGATCGGCTCGTCCTTCGCGAAGTTTTGATACAACTCCTTCGCCGCCGAAGATTGCAGCATGAAATCGTCGTGAATAAATGGATCGGACATGGTGGGGAGATACGCGAATATTGAGAGACTCGCAACGGGAAATGGAACAAGGTAGCGACGGCATCCTTGCTCTACCTTTTCAGGCGGTGAAGCTGTGTCGCTACCACCAAAGTATGGCACAGACCAACACGAGAGCACCAAAGGCCGCTCCGGCGATTGCACCTGTCCGGTAGCGCTTGTCTTCCGCCAGCACCCAGTCGATTTGATTTCGCATGAGATAGGGGAGGCCGACCCAGAACATGCCTTTGACGGCGATGACGTAGGCAAAGGCTACGATGAGGAGTCGGGAGGACGGTTCTTTCAAAAATGCAGAGGTAAGAATCGGAGCGGCTGCGAGGATCATGAGGAATCCAAGGGAGCGCACTGCGATAAATTCCTTCACGTAAATGATGACGCCAATACAGCCTAGAACGAGGACATACTGAACGTGGCGTTCTATCTTGAAGAATTCACCGAGATCCATGCAGGTCCAAACCATAAAGGCCCAGACGAAAGCAATGATCACCATGCCGACTCCGAGATTGTCGTTCCGCGGAAATTTTTTCAGGAAAGGCTTCACGATTCCAGGCTTCACCAGGGCAAAGACGTGAGTCAATATCAGCCAGGCGCCTACGATGATCCCCATGGCTTTCAGGGGGATTCCGGGCTGGTAGAGGGCGTTGTAGAGAGCCTGCATAGAGAAGAATTAGCCGCTGTCTGCGACACGGTGACGGTGAGTGAATCTGGGGTTATTGCAAGACCGGATCGCCGTAGAGAGTGTGTCCTGTAGTCTCGGTGATTTTCACCTTAAAAATCTGACCGGCCATGCGCTCAGCATCGCCTTCAAAAACAACAATCCGATTGGTCCGGGTCCGACCGGCGAGACGTTCGCTGTTGTATCGGCTCGGACCTTCGCACAGAATTTCCTGAGTGCTCCCGACGAGCGCTTCATTCTTTTTGATGATGATCGCGTTGATTTGAGCGAGGAGATCCTGGTTCCGCTCCTCTTTGACTCGTTCGGGGAGCTGGTCCTCCATTTCGGCGGCCGGGGTGTCTTTGCGTGGGGAATAGCGAAAAATATAGGCCTGGTCAAACAGGACGTGATCAACAGCGTCCTTGGTCATCTGATAGTCTTCTTCAGTCTCTCCGGGAAAGCCGACGATGATGTCGGTGGAAATGGCGATCCCCGGACGTGCTGCTTTCATCTTGTCGCAGATTTCGATGAATTTTTCCGCTTTGTAGGGGCGGTGCATTCGTTTCAAAATGCGATCCGATCCTGACTGCATCGGAAAATGGACATGGTCCACCAACTTTGGCAGGTAGGTGAATGCGTTGATCAGATCGCCTTTGTAACCGATCGGGTGAGGGGAGGTGAATCGGATCCGCTCCAGGCCGTCAATTTCGTGAACGGCCTCGAGAAGCTGCACGAAAGGGCTTTTGTCATCGACTCTCGGAAATTCGTGACGTCCGTAGAGGTTTACGATTTGACCAAGTAGAGTGACTTCGCGGACACCTTTGTCGACGAGTCGTCTGCATTCGTCGACGATCTCGGGAATGGGCCGGCCGCGTTCGCCTCCGCGGGTATAGGGCACAATGCAGAAGGTGCACTTCATGTTGCAGCCCTGCATGATACTAACGAATTCGCTGATCTGGAAATCTTTGCTGACGTGGTCGCGAATGGTGTTCTGTGAATCCTCTTCGATCTCCGTATCGATGATAGGTATTTCGAGGCTGTCCATTCTTGCCGCCTCTTTTCGTTCCATCAGCTCGACGACGTGATCGACGACCTTGTGATACTTTTGCGTCCCGACGACGAGGTCGAGTTGCGGGACCTGTTTTACGAGTTCTTCGCCGCGGCTCTGCGCCATGCAGCCGAGAAATCCATAAACAATGTTGGGACGGGTTTTGCGGTGCTTATTTTGATGCCGCATGTTGCCGAGCGCTTTTTGTTCGGCCTGATCCCGAACCGAGCAGGTATTCATCAGGACTACGTCGGCGTCATCCGCTTTAGGCGAGATTGTGAAGCCGCGTTCGACGAACATTTGAGCGACCTGTTCGGTATCGCGTTCGTTCATCTGGCAGCCGTATGTTTTCAGATAGACCTTGGGCATTCTCGGGAAATTGAGGTGATCCGCCGGAGCGGGGCGGAACCTATACGGAATTTGCCTTGGAAACAAGCGAAGGTCCGCCTATTTTCTCATCAATGAGCGATGACCCAAAAGAGGAAACTGTCGAAGAACCGGCGGAGAAAGTGGAGGCTGAAATGGAGACGGAGGAAAAGCCGGAAGTCTCGATAAAGAATCAGATGCTGGGCCTCGTGTTGTTGCTGGTGGTTTTTGGTGTGATCTATCTCATTATGAAGGGGATGCCGAAGATGAATGAGTGGATCGACACGAAAAGGAAAGCGTTCGTTGAGGGTGTCGAAGTTCCGGCGGTGAAATCTTCATCAGAGCCTGAGCCGGGGATTCCGCCGGCGGAGGTGGAAGTTGAGGAAAAGAAAGCCCGGCCGGATCCGGAATATGGGGCCCAGATTGTGGAACAACTGGCCGGAATGGGTGAAGTGGAAGTCAGTCATCTTGCGATTTCAGAAGACGAAACTGAAATGGTCGCCGCACTGCGCGTTGAAAAGGAAGGCAGTGAGGCCAGGCTCTTCGAGGTGTTCTTCGAGCGCGACAAATTTGGGCGCTACATTTCCACTCCGGATTCACCGGTGGATGTGGAACTGAAGCTCTGGCAGGAGTGAGCCCCGGCTACTCGCGCTCGGCGTGCATTTTTTTCCAGTTTTCGATCCATTTTTCTTTGGATGGAAATTCATCAGGAAGGTCTTTGTTCAATTGCGCGAATCTTCGGGTGTCCAGCGTTAGGACGTCGAAGTAAGTCCGGTTATCATCGGTGCGCGGTTCGAAATTATTCCAGACAAGAGTGTGGGTTTTTCCGTCTCCGGAAGGTTTCCATCCGGTTTTCGGAGTAAACTGGACTAGGGACAGATCAACGTCGTCTCCGATCCTGACCTCTGCCGTCAATTTTTCGATCTTCCCGTGCCAGGCACCTCCCGTGCGGGTCTCATAGACAAAGAAGCTCTCAAAACTTGTATTTCCCCCGTTGTCGTTTTCGTAGATTCGTTCCACGATGACTTCCTCTCCCGGCGGAAAGGATACTTGAATGACATGCCAGGCAAACCTTCTCGCGCCACCTTCGTCACCGGGCTTTGGTTTTTCTCTTTTGTCGTAATGAAAAGAACCGTCTTCTTTTTCCACCACGTAGAAATACCCTTCCTCCAGTTTTGAAGGGACGATTTTTCCATTCACTTTCGTGATCAATTTCCTGACCGGTCCCACGATATCACCGTCCATTTCTGAGCGTGAGTAGTCGGGGAACCCGAGTTTCTGCACAGCCGGGCCTGACTTCTTGTGGCTGACAAAGGTGAAGGCGGCATGAACTTTCGAGCTGTTGAGACCAAAATCGATCTGGATATGCTCGGATTTCATCTGAATGATGCTTTCCTTACCTGATCTCCAACCAACCGGTTCCGGCCCGGTTGAGCCGTCATTCATTGCTGCGTCATTGGCTGAGGCATTGAATGAAAGGCAGCACAAGAGGATCGGGAGGTGCGCGGGAAAGAACTTCATCGGGAAAGTGATTGGTGATTCAATTTTTACACTTGGCGCAGAGCTGTAAGTTGAGACGTTTTGGCACGGAGCAGTAATCTTTGCCCGCGAAGTTTTCTTTTCTGTTTCGCCAGGTTCCTTCTATTCCTTGGAGTTTTGGCCCGCTTTAGTTTCTTCTTCGCCTTTTTAACCGCTCTTTTCGTCAGTTTAATCTTCCGATTGAGAGTTGCGATTTGAGTCACAAGCGCATCGATTTGAGGAATGCGATCAATGAACGCTTCCGGCAGGAAAAATTCGGCAGTCTGCCCATACCCAATTGAGCCGCCGGCGAAGGCGGCGTTGGACCTCGATATTCCTGTGGCGCGAATGAGATGATCGATTTGGGATGGCAGTAACAATCCGTCGAGGACCCATTCGTCGGTCCCATCATAGATGCCGGCACCCAAATCCTGCCAGGTGGCACCGTTGTCATTGGAAATTTCAAATTTGACCGTGTCCACTTCGGGAGCTGTTCCGCCCCGTTTCCAAATGACCGATTGGCCGAGTCCTCTCATTTCAATCTGGCTCACAGGCGCTGCGTTGGAGAGTCGTGCGAAGCGATTCCTGGTCTCGCCTCCTATTGCTGTGAAGACTCCGCCAATCAAGATCTTTCCATCTGAATCGATAACCACGGTATTAACGGTGCCGCCGGAATCAGGATCAAAGCTGGTATCGAGATCACCATTGGCTTTAAACCTGGCTATGTTGTTGCGGGTGGTGCTGTGGGTTTCATCGAAAACACCGCCGGCAATGATTTGTTTATTCGCCTGAACGGCGATCCCGCTGACAAATGCGCTGTTCGTTGGATTTTCAATATCGGAGTTGAATGAGGTATCAAAGCTGCCGTCTATATTCAGACGCCCGAGTGGGCCTCTTGCTTGACCCGCGAGCGTATCGAAGAGTCCACCCACCAGGATCTTTCCGTCTGGTTGGATAAAAAGGGCGTAGACCTGGCTGTCAGCTCCCGGATTGAAGTCTGCATCGGCTGTGCCGTCAGCATTAAGACGCGCAATATTTTGTCGTAATGCTCCACCGGCTGCGCTGAAAACGCCACCCACGATGACTTTGCCATCGGCATCGATGGCGAGAGTGTAGACAAGAGCACCTGTTCCCCCGACCCCTCCGGTGAAGGATGCGTCGATGGTTCCGTTCTCATTTAAACGGACCAACTGATCCCTGACCGTCCCTGCTATTTCAGTAAAGGTGCCACCGAGAATGATCTTGCCGTCCTCCTGAATAACGATGGCGAATACCGATCCCACGAGATTCGCGGTAAAAGTGGTGTCTGTGGAACCATCGCTATTGAGACGGGCGAGTCGGGTTCTGGTTTCGCCACCGATTGTGGTGAAGTTGCCGGCTACGAAAATCTTCCCGTCAGCCTGGTGGGCAACACAGCGAACGCGCACATCCGGATCGGGAAAAAAGGCAGTGTCTGTGGCTTTGTCTTCTCCGAGCCGGACGATGTAGTCGTCACTGCCATCGCTTCCAAACATGGTGAAGTTCCCTGCAATTACAGTGCTTCCATCGGTATGGGGCGAAATAGCGTCGACGGCATCGGAGGATCCGGGATTCAAAGTAGCATCCACGGTTCCTTCTGCGGAAAGACGGGCAAAGCCTCCGGGGCGGGAAACGGCATCGATGGTGGTAAAGTTTCCTCCTATATACAATCGTTCGCCCTGATCCGAGGCAAGGGTTCTGACCGAATCAGAGGCTTCCGGGAAATCGGTGTCGGAAGTGTCGTCCCGGTTAATCCTCGCTAAGTGTCCACGGGCACCTCCTCCAAAATTATCAAAAAATCCTCCGAGGACGATCCGGCCGTCATTCTGGCGATGAAGTGCCCTCACGGACTGATCCGGCTCAAGGGTGAAAGAGGTGTCGAGTGTTCCATCTTCGTTCAAGCGCGCCAGAAAGGATCGGGACTGTGAGTCGACCATGGTGAAGAAACCACCTATCCAGATCTTTCCGTTCGGCTCGACAATCAAGTCTTCAACTTCGTTGTTGGCGTCGGGATCAAAGGAGGTGTCCAGTGCGCCATTGCTGAGAAGTCGGGCAACCCGCCCGCGAGGAGTGAGACTGATCGTGGTAAATTCTCCGGCGATGAGAATTTTCCCGTCTTCCTGAAGAGCAATCGCATTGACTTCGTTGTCGGAATTCGGATTGAACCCGCCCTCGGCAGAACCGTCGGAGTTGAGCCTCGCAATGCGGTTTCGAACTGCGCCTCCAATGATTTGAAAAGAACCGCCTACAAGAATTTTCCCATCCGCTTGAACGACGACGGTTTTTAAAAAGTCATCACTCATGGCATTGAAGGTCGTATCTGCGCTGCCGTCAGTATTTAAGCGGGCGATCCCTTTGCGCGATTCCCCTCCGATTTGAGAGAACTGTCCGACAGCAATAATCTTACCATCCGGCAGGAGAGCAAGATCGTGAATTGTTCCGCTCAGTCCCACGTCGAAGGTGGTATCTAAAGTGCCATCGGCATTGAGGCGTGCGAGGTTGTTTCGGTTTACTCCTGCTATATTGGAAAACGTCCCTCCGACGAGGAGCTTTCCATTGGGTTGTTCCAGGACCACGTTAGGCCCGGAGGTGGGGTTCGGATCGAATCCATCGACGGGATTTCCGTCAGCGCGTGACGATGTAATCGAAACGGCCAGCAACAGAGTTGCGGCCACGAAACTCAGGAGGAGGGACTTCATCGTAGGCAGAGTAACATCTCTGTTAGAACGTTCCAAGTTGAATCCTATGCAGGAAAGAGCGGCAGGGGCGCAGCGAGGGCGCGCAAATCTCCTGCAGTTTATTGTTTACGGAACTGTCTTTTTCCCTCCATGATTGCTCTATGAGAATGAACTCCCTACCTGTCTGGTGCGCTTTTCTGGCCCTGTCTTTTTCCCCTCTCGTTGTGAATGCCGAAGTGATCTCGGAAAGTCACACCGGGGACCTGGAGCTGAAGACAATCGATGTCATTAACTTTGCTCCCGATGGTGTGCTTCTGATCGGAAACGGCGCCAAGTCGGAAATCATTGCCCTGGAAACCGGAGATACCAAAGCGAGCAGTTCCACCTTTCAGAAAATGCCCAACTTCCTGGCGACCCTTGCCGAAAAAATTGGCGTTGGGGAAAAGGATGTCGCTCTGATTGATATGGAGGTGAATCCGGCCTCCGGAAAACTTTATGTCGCGATACGGAACCAGAAGAACAAAGCGCACCTCATCATCCGTGTCTCGCCTGACGGAGCGATGGAGCCGGTGCCCCTGACAAACGTTAAATATGCTCGCATTCCTCTTCCCGAAGGAGACAAAGCACCTGTCAGCAAAATCACCGACCTTCTCTGGATCGACAATCGGCTCATCGCGTCAGCCCGCTGCGCTGAAGAGTTCGCCAGCAAAATTTTCTCCGCCGACGGGCCGCTCAAGCATGACAAGGCCGGCAGCATTTACAGCGCGGAGACCTATCACGTAGCTCATCGCAAATGGGAAACGAAAGCTCCCATGAGTGTGATGATTCCTTTCGAAGAAGACGGCAAACATTACATTGTCGGTGCCTTCAGTTGCACACCGGTGGTGAAATACCCCATCGACTCGATTCAGCCGGGTGCGAAGATCAAAGGCATCAGCATGATCGAACTCGGTTCGGGGAATCGTCCGCTCGACATGTTCGGCTTTTCGGGGAAAGACGGGAAGTCTCAGGTGATCACGAACACCTTTCGCTTTCATCACGAGAAACGCCCTTACGGTCCAAGCCCGCATCTCGCGTTCCAGTTTGATCAGGCCCTTCTCGACGGAAGTGACGGGGTGAATGAAAACGCAACCCGCCGACTGGATGGATCCAAACCGGCCACGGACAAAATCAGAATTGCAGAACCTTTTCACGGAGTCGTTCATATGAGCCGGATCGATGACAAGTCTGCACTCGCGATTCAGGAGTCCGGTGATCTTGTTGCCATTGCCCTGCCGTGAACGTTCTCATTTTCCTCGCGGGTGCGGCCCTGAGCATTCAGCCGCTTGAGGGCGATCCGACCCGCGTTGTCGTTACCGCGGAGAACGTACCCTCGAAGTGTTCGTTTTCCTTTTATCGAAAAGCCGAACCTGCCAAGGCACAGGGGGATGATGGCGCACCCGTAGTTCGCCAGTCGCCTTCGAGCCTTTTCGGTGAGAGAAAGAGGGAGGGGAATGTCATTACCTTTGTGCCCGCCGTCGCTCTGACCCCGGGGGAGACTTACGTAGCGAATCTCGAATTTATTGTTGGGGAAAGTGTCAGGAAAGAATATTACGTGCCCAAAGAAAAGGGAGTGGCACCCGGATTGGTTTCGGTCTACCCGGGCGGAGAAACGCTGCCGGCGAATCTGCTAAAGTTCTACCTGCACTTCGATCAAGCGATGCGGGAGGGGCGCGAGATCTTTGATCAAATCCATCTGAAGGATGCGGAAACAGGAGTGTCGGTGAAATCCCCCTGGCGTCGTCAGGAGTTGTGGAGCGACGACGCGAAACGATTGATTCTCTTTATTCATCCCGGCCGGATCAAGCAGGGACTGCAACTCCGGGCCGAGATGGGACCGGTGCTGGAGGAAGGGAAAAAATATACGCTGACGATTTCCGGCGATGTTCGCGGAGCCAGGGGTTTAGCGATGGGAAAGGATTATGAAATGTCGTTCAAAACTTCGGCTCCGGTAAGGGAACAGGTCCGTCCGGAACAGTGGGCGCTGGAAATTCCCCGCGCCGGATCCGGGGAGCCACTTATCGTTACCACCGGCAGTGCCCTCGATCCCTATCTGGTGATGCGGCACTGTGAAATTCCCGGGAAGGGGCTCGCCAAAGTGGAGTGGAATGATTCACAGAAAGTCTTTCGGTTTTTCCCTGAACAGAAATGGGCTGCCGGGGACTATGAACTGGAAGTAGGCCAATACCTGGAAGATCTTGCCGGGAATACTCCGGTCCGGGTTTTTGATACGGACTTGGATGCTGAAAACGGGAATGAAAAACCTCCGGTCTTGAAACGATCTTTCACGGTCGATTGAAGGAGGAAAAGTGCACAATCGAAGCGAAGCGAAGATAGGCTGCCGTAGGCAGAGCGAAGCGTCCAAAATGCCATTCCGTTTCGTCCGTGGGAGAGATGGTTTGAAACCTGATTTGATGAATCCGCCACAATAGTTACTCGAACCCCAAAAATTCGATTCGACCATTCAAGCTAATTCACGTCCTCAAAGTGCCGTCTTGCGGAATGGCATTCCGCACTACTGGAGGGTGCTGCGATTGCGGAGCGGTTGAATTGCAATCGGGAGGCCAATCCAATAGTTTTGAGCTCCAATTCCCATGAGCCTGTCACTTTCACCCAAACCCCTTCCGATATCCCAAGGGCGTAATCCCCGTCACCTTCTTAAAGCGTTTCGTGAAGTGACTCTGATCGTAAAACCCTGTCGCTGCTGCGATATCACCGACGGATTTTCTTGTCGTGGTGAGCAGTCGCTGCGCCTCCTGGATTCGCAGTGAGAGGACGTATTCCATTGGCGAGATTCGCAGGAGTTGCCGAAACCTCCGGTTGAATTGCGGGATGGAAACTCCCGCCATTTTTGCCATTCCCTCGGCCGTGATTTCATCGACAAAGTGAGCGTCCACATATTCGATTACCTTTTGTAGATTCCCGAAGTGTTCCCGCTGATCTTCGGGAGTCTCAATGGGAGACATCAATCCAAGCAGTCCGATGATTTCTCCATCAATTCCGTGGAGCGGGCTTTTGCTGGAGAGAAACCATTCCGGTGTTCCGCGGATCGTCGGCACGAGCCAAATTTGATTGCGAACGGTCTCACCGGATTCAAAAACTGCCCGGTCATTCGCTTCATACGCGGCTCCGAGAAGGGGAGGGAAAAATTCCGAAGCGCGGTGACCAATCAAATCCTCCGCTTTGATCCGATCGTAGCGGATCCGGTGGTAGTCGTTGTTGTAGACATACCGGCTTCCGCGATCCTTTACAAAGAGGCCGATATTCGGCATGCTCGCCATCAGTTCGATCGGAGGCAGAATGTTCGGGCATTTGGCGAAAAATGCGTTTTGAAAGGATTTTGCAGACTCAAGCGGCATGATCGAAATATACCAAAAGGAGATGCGGCATTACAAGACTGGAATCCTGAGGACCGATAAGCTGAGAACCTCTGGCGCAGTCGTGGTGCTTCTTTTCTGAGCGAGTGAGCTATCTTAAATTTCCCATTCTACCCAAAACCCCATGTTTGATTTTTTAGCTGAAGGAAACGGACCGCTTTGCGGGAAAAAGAGATCTCGTCGTGAGTTTTTGCAGGTGGGTGCTCTCGGTCCGATTGGCCTGTCGCTTCCGCAGTATCTCGCTGCGAAACAGGCCGGTAAAGTTCAGGAAGGAAACGACGAGAAATCATGCATCATGATTTTCAATCTCGGCGGTCCGAGTCACATCGATCTCTGGGACATGAAGCCGGATGCGGCTCAGGAAATTCGCGGACCTTTCAAACCCATTCGAACGAATTCTCCGGAGATCGACATTTCTGAGATTCTCCCGATGCACGCAAAAGTGGCCGACAAGTTTGCCCTGGTCCGTTCCTGTCATCACGGCGGGGCAGCGGTTCACGATGCCGGTTGGCAGATTATGCAGACAGGTCGCCGTTTCACTGGTGGAGCTGTCTCTTATACACATCTCCGAGCCCACGAGACCGAGGCTGATCTC
>CAJXQE010000220.1 GCA_913058215.1 uncultured Verrucomicrobiales bacterium | reverse complement strand
ACGAGATCAGCCTCGGTCTCGTGGGCTCGGAGATGTGTATAAGAGACAGGACGTGAGTTGACTCGTCAGCAGGGTGGCGTCGCCCACTGCGGTTCCGGCGACTTGTTGAAAAAATTCCTGAGCAACCTTCCCTTCGAACCCACCGGCGCTCAACTTCGAGTCAGCGATGAGATTCGTAAAGACCTGGCAGAAGAGCTCCCCATGATTCGCCTCTTGCAGGGCGACGTTGGCGCAGGGAAAACTCTTGTCGCAGCCGCCGCGATTCTGCTGGTCGTAGAAGCAGGATTCGACGCGGCTCTCATGGCGCCGACTCAGATCCTGGCGGAACAACATTTCATTACCTTCCAGGCATGGTTCGAGCCCCTGGGCATCACTGTTAAACTTCGGACAGGCAGCAAAGAATCAGGAGGTGAGCTTCCGCTTTTTGCTGCAGGCAATGGACTCGGAACTCTGGTCATCGGAACTCACGCCCTGATTCACGGAAACGAAACTTTCGACAATGGGCTCGGTCTCGCGGTGATCGATGAACAACACAAATTCGGAGTTGCCCAGCGTCAGGCCTTGATCGACCAGGGTGACTCGCCGGATGTGCTGGTGATGACTGCCACTCCGATCCCTCGAACTTTGACCCTCGCATTTTACGGGGACCTCGACGTGTCCATTCTCGATGAATTGCCCAAGGGCCGCGGGAAAATTGTCACCGGTATTCGATTAACCTCACAAACAGACAAAGCGGCTGCATTTGTCAGGGAGCAACTGAAGGAAGGGAGGCAAGCTTACATCGTCTATCCGCTCATCGATGAGTCTGAGAAAATTTCAGCCGGCGCGGTGACGGTGGAATTTGAGGAATGGAAGAAACGACTCAAAGGATACGAACTGACCCTCTTGCATGGTCGTATTGCTCCCGATGAAAAAGACCGGGTCATGGAGGATTTTCGAAAAGGAAAAGCCGACGCTTTGATCTCCACAACTGTGATCGAAGTCGGTGTCGACGTACCCAATGCCAACATCATGTTGATCTACAATGCGGAGCGGTTTGGACTTGCTCAGTTGCACCAACTTCGGGGACGAATCGGCCGGGGCGAGCACACGAGTTACTGTATCCTGATGTGCGATCCGGAGAATTCGACCAATCGGGAGCGTCTCAAGATTCTCGAAGAAACCCGGGACGGATTTATCATCGCAGAAGAAGACCTCAATCAGCGCGGCCCCGGTGAAGTTCTGGGAACGCAGCAAAGTGGATTGCCGGATCTAAAGTTTGTCGAGTTTCTGGGTGATACCAAACTTGTGGCAGAAGCTCGGGAGATCGCGGCGCGAATGTTGGAAGAGGAGTAATGTTCAGGACCGATGAATCCTTCGTGAATTGCGCCGCATTTACATTACCTAAGGCGGGAAGGAACGCCTTTCCCCGGCCTGCCGCGATTCATTCCTGAAACGCAGTCTTAGTGTCGCATCCAGGCCACTGCTCGTTTCTCCAACTCAGTGACAAAATCATGCTTGGCATCACAGTAGCCATCATTGTCGTGCGGAAATTGCGCCGCATTTTTCATCTTCAGCTCCGCGTATTTCTCTGCCTCATCGGGATGGCAACGCAGATAATCTCTAAAAGCGACATGTCGCATCAGACCTCCCGATCCTTCCTCAAAAGCATGCACATGATGGGTCCTGTCTATCAATCCCTTTAGAAAAAATCGCCTACCGGGAATTCCGAATTCACCCTTCACGATATATCCAAGATCCTCCATCCCCGAGTTGATTTGATCCAGCAGCCCAAGATCGGTGACTATCGGCATGATATCGATGACAGGCTTTGCAGCGAGCCCCGGAACAGCCGTGCTGCCGATGTGATGGATGGCGACAAAACAATCAGGAGCAATCGCACGGATCGCTTCGGCCTCCTGCGCAAAAAGCACTGGCCATTCAGGATCATAGGGCACCACTTCGATCTTTCGTTTTCGAGGTTTCATCGCTTCGCAATCACTACCGTAACTTCACGGCGATGGCATCATAATTATAGGGATCGTCATCATCGAAGGAATTGATTTCCCGATAATAGCTCCAATGCCTTCCTGTTTGAATTATGTACCAATATTTCTTAAATCCCTTCAAGCGGGGACGACAATTCGACGTTGTTCCGGCAAAAGCCATCTTATTCATCGGGAGAAGGACCGCGCCTGAAAAATGGTCATTACCGCCGGCTGGACCGTCGTAAATAACCGTGTGCGATTTGTTCCCGTTGAAGGGATTGAGCCAGGTCGCATAGAAATCCAGATTGGAGCCGTTCCAGGAAGTTCCACAAATCACAATCCGATCCTGGGAATCGATATGGATTTCCGAAGGACGAATTTGAGGACTGAAAATCGGCGCTTCTTTCTCTCCCCGGGAATAAATTGAGATCGAAGTTCTCCACAATTCCTCCCCATCACTTGCCTTCAGTTTAGCGGTCCAGTTCTGAATTTGAGTGAGGGGAAAAGTGAAATCCTGCGAGCGCCCCGTGACAAGAACATCACCCTTCTGATCGACAATCAATCCTGCCCCTTGGTCTCCTCCTTCAAATCCGGAATCAATCCCGGCTGACCAGAGCTTCCTGCCAGTCGCACCAGCGAAACAAGTCACCTCGGGATATTCGTCGCCGGAATGCAAGACGGAGATGCGGTCCTCTTTTCCTACTCCCATTGCTCTCGGGTACCCGTTAAACCTTCCTTCAGACGGATCGAGATATTCCCAGACCAAAGAACCATCTTCAGCAGACAGCTTGGCCAGAAAGAATCTTGGATTCTTTCCATGTTTTGTTCCGGTTCCAAGGACTATCAAATCGCCTGCGGAATCCTGAGCCAAATGAGATGGCCTTCCGCGCCCTTCCCATCCCAAAGTTTCCCGGTTCCACCACACTTCATTTCCCGATTCACAATCGATTTTAAGGACATGGTAGCGATAATCTGCGGGAAAAGAATCGTATCCGTGAAAAATCAGGTAGAGGTGATCGCCACTTGAAGCGGAAATAATTTTCCCTCCGGACTCCGAATGCTTTCTTCCCGCGTCGTAAGTTTTCTCCCAAAGAGTCTCTCCGGTCGTTCCAGAGATCTTGAAGAGCAGGGCATCGAAGTCGGAACCACTGTTCTCAGGAGGAAGCGGTCCATGCTCGTAGCCGACACAGGTGAGTCCGTTCACATAGACATCCCCGGCCTCATCAATGGTAAAGCTATTCGCCTGATCATGGTTCGATCGGATGTGCTTCCCCGAACCGGCATAGCAGGAAGCCCATAGTAACTCGCCCGTTTCGCCATCAAGCTTATTCACAAAGATGTCGAAATCTTTTCCGTTAAAAGACTCTCCCACTACGATGAGATTTCCGTCCGGAGCCTTTCGAATCCCGATCGGCTTGTCACTTTCATTGGCAACACTGTTGAAGCGTTTTTCCCATCGCAAGTGATCCGGAAGATCTCTTGCCGGCGTTCGCTTAGAGACACCCACAAGAACGGCGACTGAGGCCAGAACGAAAATCAGAATACCTGCGAATATTTTGAGAATTTTCTTCATCATCGAATCTACCGCCTCCCAATAGCAGCGGGATGAAATCCTCAGATATTCTAACGCGACAACTCGACATTGGAAAGAATCTCATAGAATAGTTCACTATCCCGACAGATTTTACTTCGGCATCTCCCGAAAACCCCGGGAGGAAGTTCTTCAAACAATCGGGTCCCTGTGCATGATCCCCTGGACCCGAATGAAGAGAATATAGTCCTTTGGGAATCGCAATCGATACTCTATCAGTCGTTCCTATGAGGATCCCTTTTGTCTTTCTTTCTATTCTGTTACTTTTTTCGGTATCCACTGCTGCAGAACGAATCGCGCTGGTTATTGGAGTAAACGATTACCCGGAAGATTCCAATTTCGCTGACCTCAGCAATTGCGTGAATGATGCGCGCCTGATCGAAACCACACTCAAGTCCGTCGGATTCGAAGTGATCTTTCTGGAGAATCCGGTTTACTCCGCGTTTGACGAAGCTCTTTACACCTTTGAGAACAAGATCGAAAAGGGAGGCACAGCTCTGGTCTACTTCGCCGGGCACGGGATCGAGTACAACGGTGACAATTGGCTGATGGCTTCCAATGCACAGCTAAAAGCGCGAAGCCGGCTCAGCGGAGAAGCCATCAAGGCCGACATCGTGGTTGCTTCAATGGTTAGCTCCGGGGCGAAAACCAGTTTTCTGTTGCTGGACTGCTGCCGGGAAACTCCCTCTTCCGAATGGGCATCACGCGGTCAAAAAAAGTATGGTTTGGCTGAGATCGAAATCACCGGGGATATTATGATCTCCATGGCAGCAGCTCCCGGGAAAGGAGCCCTCGATTCAGCACCCGATACCGATGGTAAGAACAGCCCTTACGCAACGGCATTAGCAAAGTGTATTCCTGAAGGGCACAATCACCTCGAGCTGTTCCAGGCGGTGAGGAAAGAAGTCGACAAAACAACAGGCGGAGCGCAACGCCCCTGGGAGAATGGCAGCCTTCTCGACAAATTCTTTTTTACCGAACCTACTGCCACTCCGGGTGCTCCAAAAATGGTCGGCACTCCAGGAGGAGCTTCTGCACCGGCGGGGGAAAAGGGTTCCGCAAGCACCATCAAGGTAGCCGCCATGGCCGCTGAAATCGAACGGCTCAAGAGAGAGAAGTCAGAAGCGGTGAATGCCGCCAAACTGGCCGAGATGGCAGCCGAGATTGAGCGTCTGAAGCGGGGAGAAGCACCGACCGGAAATTCGGGAGCAATGGCTGCGGGAGCCGGTGCGAAAGGCGGGATGCAAGGCAAGCGCCCCGGAGAGGAGCGCGTGTTCGGGGGGATTACCTTCTGTTGGTGTCCTCCGGGCAGTTTCATGATGGGGAGTCCTACAGAAGAGGCAGGGAGAGAGCCGGATGAATTGCAGCACCAGGTCACTCTCACGAAAGGTTTCTGGATCAGTAAGTATGAAGTTACTCAGGGTTTGTGGGAAGCGGTATTTGCAGAAAAAGTTGCCGATCTGGCAGACGCGTTGCTGTCAGATAACAGACCTATTCACGAAATGGAAGATGGGAGACTGGTCTCGTGGCGCAAATATATGGAATACAACAAAAACGCTACTGCAGCCTCCATTGTATATGAAAAGGGGCCTGAGATCCCGATGTATTATGTTGACGGTATCGACGCCGAAGAATTTTGCGACTCCGTCGGGACAGTATTTCACGAAGACGGCGAGTTACCTGACACCTGGTTTGTGGACCTGCCCTCAGAAGCGCAATGGGAGTACGCCTGTAGGGCCGGAACGACCACGGCATTTTCCTACGGGAACAGCCATGGCCCCAATAAATCAAACCTCGATTCCGACGGCGATCTGACTCCCGTTGGGACGTTTCCGCCAAATGCCTGGGGAATTCATGACATGCACGGCAATGTTGAGGAGTGGTGCTCGGATGATTTTCGGGAATTCACTGGCGAAGCTGTGGTTGATCCACTTGGCGATATCGAGAGTGAGTTTTTCACAGTCCGCGGGGGATGCAACGTCTATGAGAGTCCATTCGGACGGTCCGCCTCCCGGATGGCGGATTTTGGTGAAGCTGCTAACGAATTTCGAGGTTTTCGCGTAGTTCTCATGACGGAGTAGACTCGCAAAATCTCCGACGAATCTGCTTTCATAGGCAGTTAGAAAAGAGGCTACTTCGGAAACAACAGAACCGTTGCTACGAGTTGGGTGCCGTGATAGAGAATGACGGCTTCGAGTGATCAATAGAAGTGTGCGATTGCACATATCTCTTTGCTCGGATCATCGCCGCTTTCCCCGGGTAGAAAGAGTCGCGTTTGTTCAGTCAACAACCTTGGAACTCTTTTCGGGTGGCGGTACAGACACACGCCTAGCCATATCATTTCCTATCGCTCGCTACCTGGAATTCAGCGGCTAAAACTTACCGTTGTTGTTTACCCATTCGCTACGCGGCGGGACTGGATCAACCGTGTCCCAATGCTCGACAATCTTTCCATCAGCAAGACGGAAAAGGTCGTAGAACGAAATGTGGTCGTCACCGAGAAACCCCTCACTAACGGAAAGCACAAAACTTCCCTCGGCAAGCAGTCGGTGAGTCTTGTCATATCGTCGTCCCTTCTCATTGCCTTCGAGCGAATCACGCAGGGCTGGCAAGCCGTCCGCCATGTGCGGATTGTGCTCAACATAGCCATTGGAATCGACGTAGAGGTCCAATCTACTCAGCTGGCGGCCGACCAGAACTTCCTCTACGAAAGCCCTGATGATACCCCGGTTTTCTTCCGTCCTGCCGAAGTCTGAAACCTTCCTTGTCCCGTCAAGCATGGTGTGGCCGGACAAATTAGGACTGCCTGGTTTGGACTGGAGATTGTCCCAGTGCTCTACGACCAACCCGTCCTCAAATCGAAAGACCTCAAAGCCGACCTCAACCTCGTTGAAGTCATAGTCAGTATGCGCAAAAACGAAATCGCCATCTTCAAAAACCCGCAGGATATCAACGCTGGGAGAGGTTTTAGCCAGCCGCTTAAAGAGCTCAGCCAATCCGACATTGCCTTCACGAGTCAGGGGGTTGTGTTGAATATACTTGCTCTCGTTGACGACGGCGACAGCCTCCGGGTCACCTGTTTCAATGCCTTTGAGTAAGGCGCAAATTTGTTCCTTCTTCTTCGATACCATGAAAAAATCCTCCCTATTCTCTTCGCCAAAACCGTATGGCTCATATTTTCAGCTCGCTCCAGCTTTGACAGTTACAATCAAGTAGTGTGCTCTGAAGTTCTAATGGCGGACAATCGAGCAGCGCGAGATGAACTACTTTCGGTCGTTCGCAGGGTAAAATCAATCCTACCAAATCTCCCGCTTTGCGGCTATTTCTTTGGGTTCCGAAAACAGATTATGTTCTTGGGGGCGTAGCATGTTCTCCCTAAGATGACTCGATTCTGATTCCCCTTTGTTTGATGTTAAAGTTTCCAACAATTCCACGCCCTCTTTTGTTAGGTGCTTTTTTTGGCCTGATTGGCTTACCGCTTGTTTTGCTGGCCGATCCCCGGATCAACGAATTCATGGCTTCGAACCAGTCAACTCTGGTGGATGAAGATGGCGACAGATCGGATTGGATCGAAATCTACAATCCGGGCACCACGGCGATCAATCTGAGCGGTTGGCACCTGACGACTGAATCAAGCAACCTGGTTCAGTGGCAGTTCCCGAATGTCACTCTCCAGGCAGATCGTTACCTCCTGGTGTTTGCTTCAGGGAAAAACAAAGTGGTCGCGGGTCAACCGCTGCACACGAATTTCAATCTCAATCAGGATGGCGAATACCTTGCTCTGGTCCGGCCGGATGGTTCAAGCATTGTTCAGTCCTTCGATCCGTTTCCAGCTCAGCGTGACGACATTTCTTATGGAGTGACAGTCGACACAACGAACGTTGTCCTTCTTGCAGAAGGCGATCCTGCGACCGCATTAATTCCCCCAAACGGAACGCTTGGAACATCATGGACGGCAACTTCATTTGATGACGGTCAGTGGTCGAGTGGCACCACCGCAATCGGATATGACTATGGCACACAGATCGGGCTCGACGTTGCGGCGATGCAGAACACCAACCAGTCGGTCTATGGACGTGTGCCATTCACTGTTGCTGACCCGGCCGTTTATGAGTTCTACACTCTGCGCTTGAAATACGAAGACGGGATTATTGTCTATCTCAACGGCACCAAGATCTTTGATGACAACTTTCCGGATCCAGTCGACTGGCAATCCGGCGCTCCGGCGAACCGTCCCGATTCGATCGCCCAACAGTTTCACGATATTGACATCACCCCCTTTCGAAATTTTCTGAACGCCGGGAACAACGTTCTCGCGTTTCACGGACTGAACAACGGACTGGGGAGTTCGGATCTCCTGATTTCTCCGGAAGTAGTTGGAAGAACATACCCGGCTGGCAACCCTTCACCCGACTATTTCGCCGAGGCGACCCCACGCGAAGCGAACGGGATTGGATTCGTGGAACTCGCCGGCGATGTTCTCATTTCGACCACGGGAAGAAATTTCACCGGAACCATGCAGGTTCAGCTCACTGAAGCCAACTCGGTTTCCGGGACGGAGATTCGCTACACTTTGAATGGCGACGAACCGGATTCAGGTTCCACCCTCTATACCGGAAGCATCACTCTGAACAATTCTGCTTACCTTCGGGCCCGGGTCATTGAGCCGGGGAAAGGGGCCGGACTCGTCGCTGGCGAAGCTTTTGTGAAATTGGAGTCAGACATCACCAGTTTCAGTTCCAACCTGCCGATCATCGTAATCGACAATTTCAACCGGGGTGGATTTCTGGGCGATCCCCAGAAGGAATCTGTCATTTCCTTCTTTGAACCGGTCGCGGGTCGATCATCACCAACGAGCCTTCCCACGATCTCCACGCGATCCGGCATCAAACGTCGCGGATCAAGTACCGGAGGTCAGGCCAAACCCAATCTCGCAGTAGAGGCCTGGGATGAATACAACCGTGACGTGGACATCAGCCCCTTCGGGATGCCGGCCGAAGCTGACTGGGTGCTCTACGCTCCGCTAAACTTCGATCCGAGCTTCATGAATAATCCCTTGATGTATGATTTGAGCAATCAACTTGGACGGTATGCGGTGCGGACGCGTTTTGTTGAAGTGTTTATCAACACGGATGGGAGCAATCTCGCAATGGCGGATTACCACGGAATCTATGTTTTCATGGAAAAGGTGGATCGCGAAGGGGACCGGGTGGATATCGATCGGTTGCTGCCGGAACAAACCCTGGAGCCGGATATCACCGGTGGCTACATTTTGAAAATAGATCGCGCCGATCCAGGTGATTCCGGATTCAACGCCGCAAACCAATCTGTGAAATATGTCTATCCGGGTGAGGAGGACATTCTGCAACCGGAGCGGGATGCTCAGGAACAATTTATTCGTGAATACTTTGGTGATTTCGGCACCGCCCTTTACGGATCAGAATATACCGATCCAGTCAATGGCTACGCGCCTTGGTTTGATGCCGACGCGGCGATCGATCATCACCTCCTCAATGTACTTTCCTTCAATGTGGATGGGCTTCGCCTCAGTACCTTTATCCACAAACCACGAAACGGAAAAATCACTTTCGGACCCATCTGGGATTTTGATCGGGCTCTGAATTCGAATGATAGCCGCGACGACAATCCCTCGATTTGGCGCAGTGGAGGAGGCACCGATTTCTTCAACTACACTTGGTGGAACCGGCTGTTCAGCGATATCGAT
The DNA here is from genome assembly GCA_913058215.1 of uncultured Verrucomicrobiales bacterium. Classification (GTDB taxonomy): domain Bacteria; phylum Verrucomicrobiota; class Verrucomicrobiia; order Verrucomicrobiales; family DEV007; genus Arctic95D-9. The sequence continues at coordinate 3,335 of CAJXQE010000220.1, read as the reverse complement.
TTTTATCAGCAATACATCGACCGGTGGCAGGAGCTGCGCCTGACAACACTGAGCACAAACAATATATTCTCAATCATTGACGGCTATGTAGCCGAGGTGAACGAAGCCCAACCCCGTGAACAGGCTCGTTGGGGTATCATTCCGCGCGGGGGAAGTTACGCCGGGGAAATCGCACTCAAGAAACAATGGCTCACCGATCGCATTACCTTCATGGAAAGCCAGTTCGTCGCGCCTCCAACGATGAACGTGTCCGATGGTCAGGTTTCTCCCGGCTTTCTGTTGGAGCTCAACGCTCCCGGATCCGGCACAATTTATTACACTATCGATGGAAGTGACCCAAGGCTTCCCGGTGGGGCAGTTTCACCCACTGCGACGCCCTACACAGGTGCGATCACGATCAACGACACCACTGAAGTTTTTGCCCGGGTATTTGATTCAACACATACCAGTTTGACCGGGTCCAACAATCCGCCCCTGACGAGCAAATGGTCAGGAATCTTTGGGGCGCGTTTGACCGTGATTCCGCCGGCTGATTCGAATTCTTTGACCATCACCGAAATCAATTACCATCCTGCTCCGCCTACTGCCGGTGAACTTTCCTCGATTCCTTTGCTTGATGAAGATGATTTTGAATTTCTTGAGCTGAAGAATATTTCAACAAAGACAGTTGATCTGGTGGGTGCAGAATTCACCGATGGAATCACCTTTCAATTTACCACCAGTACAACAACCACACTCGCACCCGGCGGCCGATTGTTAATCGTGAAAGACATCGATGCCTTTCAACTGCGTTACGGGCAATCCATCCAGATCGATGGGCAGTATTCGGGGAGTCTGAGCAACAGCGGGGAACATATTCGAATGGTGGACCGGTTTGGAATCGAACTCCTGGATTTTGAATACAATGACTCATGGAATCCACTGAGCGATGGCCTCGGGTTCAGTTTACAAATTCGCTACGAAGACGTCGCCGGTAATCCATTGAACGATCCCGCAATTTGGCGCGTCAGCTCAGGCCCTCTCGGCACTCCTGGAGAAAGTGACGGGCCACCGATGACAGACGGCCCCATTGTGATCAACGAAGTGCTGGCACATACCGACCTGCCACAAGTGGATACCGTGGAGCTGCGAAACCTATCGGACATATCCGTAGACATCAGCCACTGGTGGTTGACCGATGATCTGGGCGAGCATCGCAAATATCAGTTCCCGGCGAACACCACCCTCGACGGGGAGGGCTTTCTCGTCGTCGACGAATCGGATTTCAATGCCGACCCGCAGGATCCGAACAGCTTTCTCCTGAGCTCCCTTGGCGATGAAGTCTGGCTCTTATCTGCCAACGCAAGCGGTGAACTGACAGGTTACATTCATGGGCTTGATTTTGGCGCCAATGAAAACGGCGTCTCCCTTGGCAGGTTCGTGAATTCTGCTGGTAAAGAGCAACTGGTTCGCCAATCCGCCAACACCTTGTCCAGCCCCAACTCTTCGGTCGCAACCGGACCGGTGATTATCAGCGAAATAATGTATTACCCACCCGACCTCGGGGGGACGAGCAATGTGCGTGACGAATTTATTGAATTACGAAACCTCACTGGAGCTCCGGTAAAACTTTACGATCCCGATCACGATACAAACGTTTGGGAAATATCCAAAGGGGTTGAATTTGCGTTCCCTCCCTTCACGAGCATCCCCGCAAATGGACAGATTTTGGTGGTCGGGTTTGATCCTGCGACGGACCAGGCATCACTGAATGCATTTCGAAGCAGCTACGAATTGAACGGGTCGGAAACCATTCTCGGACCGTTCGAAGGAAAGTTAAAAGACATTGGGGAACGAATTACCCTTAGTCGACCTGACAACCCGCAACAGGCACCTGCCGAAAATCCGGGGTTTGTACCCATGATAGAGGTCGATTCCCTGCGCTACAATGACGGCCCTCTCTGGTCAAACAACGCAAACGGATCGGCGAGATCGCTGCAGAGACTTTCCGCAACGATCTACGCAGATGAACCAACAAACTGGATTGCCGCGAACCCGACTCCTGCCTCATTCAACGGGTTCAGCTCAATAGATTCTGACGGGGACGGATTACCGACTTTGTGGGAAATGCGTTGGAATTTGAATCCTAACAGCATCACAGGGAACGACGGAGCGCTGGGAGATCCTGACAATGATGGCCAGACGAACCTGGAAGAATGGGAAGCCAACACCAATCCAAAAGACGGAACAGATTACCTCCGATTGATCATGCTCATAGAAGAAGACGGATCCGCTCGCTTGCAATTCAAAACAGCACCGGGCAGGCGGTACCTCCTCCAATCCACTGCGGATATGGTGAACTGGCAAACCATCGAACATGTACCCTCTGGCGGAGGCAATATTCAGGTGGAAAAAGTGGCACCCGCCCTTCCCTCCTCTTTCTTCCGCGTGATCAATCCATAGAACCAGGCGGACTGAATCGCTTGATCTGCTTCGGCAATCTGATCAGAAGAGACCTTTCGACTCAGCTCGATCAGCCAATCATGATATTTTGGATGAATCTCGTCTACAAGCCTCCATGCAGGTAGCGAAAGTACAGGCTCGCCCTTAGACATTGCTCTGAACCGCCTGGTATGGCCTAGAGTTCTATTTCATTGGTGAAAATTTCTTTTTCGGAATCCAGTCGATATTTCACCTTCATTACTACATCCAAATCTTTGGGGAGATCATAGAGTTTGCAATGGTAAGGCTTCCCCTTCAGAACAGTAATCATGGGTCCGCTTGCCCACGACCCTGGAACTAACACATCAACAAATTCTCCGTATCTATCATCTTTCCCGGATCTGTAATATCTGAAGTAGTTTCTGCCAGGGCCGTTACGCGGTTGATCCATCTTGTATGGAGAATCACCGTCGTTTGTGACTTTCAGAAAGACCTGAATGTTCTGATCGCTTTCTTGTGTGTAGATTTCAAACCTTACGTCTTTTGTTTTCTCTTCAGCAATAAGCGAAAATGCACACACGCAAGCGAGCAGGACCAGTAAACATATCTCCTTCATAATTCCTTCTTCCCTAAGGTTTGCGTAGTTTGAGGGCGCACTCCTGCTTCCGGTTTGAGGTTTGGAGTCGAATATTCATTCGTTTCTTTTAGGCGCCTCGAAGCAATCGCCAGGAAAACAAGGGCGAAGAAGAATGCCGCTAAACACTTTGCGGCGGGCAGTATCGCAACAATCCCGGTAAACTCGGTAAATTCTCCAGGCGCAAATAACTTGAAAACTTGGTAGGCAAAGAAAGCTGAAGTTAAGAAGAGGATTGATGAAACAATCTTAAGTCTGTCTCTTATACACATCTCCGAGC
>CAJXQE010000219.1 GCA_913058215.1 uncultured Verrucomicrobiales bacterium | reverse complement strand
CGAGATCAGCCTCGGTCTCGTGGGCTCGGAGATGTGTATAAGAGACAGGGACAGACTGGACGGGCGGCGTTAGGCTTGTATTTTTGCCGACTGACGGTGGAAATATGGGGAGGCTCCATCCTTGGCAGGAACCGGCTCGAAGGGGGCGCTTGTTTTGAGTTTAAATTGCCACTGTTGGACCGTGCCACCCTGGGGGGATAAGAGCGAGCCCGGCCTCTGCCGAAGTATGGGTTCAGTTAATAAGGCAGGTAGCTACGGAGGCTAGATGACAATTCCAGACTCACGAGTCATCGGCGCCAATCGTCAGGGTTCATACAAACTCGCGGGAACGAGCCGGGGAGTGCTATTTGAGTGAAACAAGGGCACCCTGATAAGTTCATCATAGATACTTTAATTACTATATGAATTGGCCGGCAAATTGAGCGATTATTGCTTTGACCATGCAATGTACCTGCTTCTAGATAGGGGCCATGGACAAGAAAACCTCGGGGGGGGGATTACATCCATCGTATGGGTATTGGCACTGGATGACGCGAGTGCTTGCCGTCGTAGTTTTACTTTTCTCTCTCCATTTAAGCCATCCTCTATACGCGCAGTCGAAGCTGTTCGGTAATAAGAAGGAAGCAAGCTCCTCTTCAGCGGAAAAGAAGAAGCCGTCGAAGGGCTTGTTCTCCAGATTGCGGGAGAAGCGAATGGAGCGAAAAGCAGCTTCAATCGATCCCTTGCCGGAAAGTCCTGCTGGTCCCAGTTACTCCTCTTTTCATGGCCCTCTTTCGACTGCAGAAAGAAAGAATCCGGATCAAGTTCGTGTCCTCATTCTCGGTGACTCCCAAGGGCAGACGGCGTTCGGTCCTGAACTGCGAAAACTGCTTCTCGATGACGGGTATGAAGTCATCTTTCACGCGGTCAAGAATGGAACTCCCTATTTCTGGGAAGGGAAATGGCGCTCACCTGTCCTTACGAGGCTCTACCATCAAGAGACTGAGCCGGACTCTGGGAATTCGTGGCGGAATTACTCGATGACTCCGCGATCTATTAGTGAGTATGTGAAGACCTACAATCCGGATGTGTTTGTCTTTCAGGCGGGAACTAACTTTGAGAAGGATCTAGCGCAGCAAAATAATGATTACATCTGCAATCTCATCTCCAAGTCGGTTGAATCTGCAGGAAGGGAAGGGGCAAAAATATTGTGGATCGGTCCCCCCGATGCACGGGACAATGTTAAGTCGCCGGAAAGACAGAAGAGAGCATCAAATACTCTGCGCGGCCTTCTCGAAAATGTGTCTGAAAAGCAGGGGTATAGCAGTTTTTTCGAAAGTTTGGAAGTCTGCCCGATGTCAAACTCTGTGGGCGGTGACGGGGAACATCCAACTGTCAGAAAGGCAATCGAGTGGGCTAAATTGACAGCAAACTGGATCGATCAGTCGATCATTAATTTCGAATGTGACGGCGCACACCATTCAGATGAGTATTCTGCTCCGATTGATTCTTCGCCGGATGAAACAGGTAATTCAAAATTGAGGCCCTCTGCGAACGATGATAATATGGACCTGCTCAGTTCAGTCCCGATAGAGAAGCGGTTTTCCATGGATCTGAAGCTCGTCACCAAATCTGAATTGAAAGATGTGAAGACTCTTGAATACACCGATGCCTTCGCGGTATACAAATACGAGCTCTGCAACTACCGCGAAGTTGAGACACAGTTGGCGCCGCTGGAGTTGACCACCTCGTCTGTCGCTGTTGAAGGCGGGACAGAGCGGGAAATTCAAACTGTTTATGTTCTCCACTGGGCGGTTCACAACAAAGGAGATGGACCTGCATTGACCCGAGTCACGACCCGGAAATCAGGAGAGAGCTTTAAGATGGATCTCACGCCACTGAAGGAGCATCCTTTGAAACATACCATCGGGACGATTTATCAGTTCAATGAATTCGATGATTTCCTGGCCCCCGTTTTTGTTTCGATAGACCTGTACGGCGAGAGAACCTTCTAAGGAAAGGGCTGCTCAAGATTGTTATTCTTGAAGTCGGCATAAAAAACAGGAGACTTCAGGATGATTTGCTTGTTGACCCGTATCGCGCTCGCTTCTGTTTTTTTCGCCTCATGCAATCCGCTTGTGAAGGCTGATGAGAAGGCACGACAGCGGACGGATTTCCCCTTGCCTCGAACCATCGAGTATCGCTGGATGACGCTGGAAAAGTGGAAGTGGTTTCACGATGAGGACCTCAAAAGGGCGAAGGCCGGGCCGGTCGATCTTTTATTCCTCGGCGATTCTATTACTGAGTGCTGGGATACCCGGGGGGAACCCGTCTGGAAAAAGCAGTTTGTTTCACTAAACGGAGCAAATTTTGGAGTTGGCGGAGATACGACACAGAATCTCTTATGGCGAATTACGAAAGGTGGTGCCATGCAGGGACTCTCTCCAAAAGTCGTTGTTTTGATGATCGGTACGAACAATATTGGACTTCATCGCGACAAGCCGCAAGATGTTGCCCGGGGCGTTCGCGCGAATATCGAGGCGATTCACGCCATTTCCCCCGGATCCAGAATCATACTGCATCCGATTTTCCCGAGAGGTGCCAACCCCGATGATTCGATGCGAAAGGATGTGGTTGCCACCAACCGCCTTTTGGAGCCATTCGCGGATCTGGGTTATGTCACATGGTTGCCCGTTTGGGACGTGTTCCTTGATCGGAAAGGTAATCTTCCGAAAGCAATCATGCCCGACTACCTCCATCCCAATGAACAGGGATACCAATTATGGGCCAAAGAGATCAAACCCACAATCCGGCGGCTGATGAAGGCTTCCAGGTAGATTTGTGTATGCGGAACTATCAGATTTCTGCTATGAGACTTAGCATGCAGATTCAAAGTGAAATTTTCGTCGGGCTTCGTACGATAATTGCCTTGGCCTTGTGCACGCTGATGCATGGCAATGCAGTTTCTCAAGAAGAAGGCTTGGTTTCAGTAGACCGATCCTGGACTTCGGCAAATGGTTCGTCCATCGAAGGACGATTGGTCTATTCACGGGATGGTACGGTCGACATTCTCTCGAGAGAAAACATCAGCGGTGAAGAAACGTCTCCAATGACTTTTTATGTCCAGTGGAAGGGCCAGTTGATGAGTAATCGACTTCAAATTGAGGTGAAGATAGAAGATGCGAACTGACTTGGGATCTTCAAAAACAAATCCTAACAGTTCGACTTGCTGATCCTGAGGGCGCATTGCATATCGGATTCGGCTATACCTTTTGATATCTTAAACCAAATATAATACTATGGAATTCCCACTACAACTGTCATTCAAAATCGCAGCCTTTGCTCAACAAATTCGAGTCACTGATGCTGCAGCCGCTCCCATCTGCTACGTCCGGCGAAAGATGATGAAGTTAAAGGAAGTGGTCGAAGTTTTTACCAGTGAAGATCGAGTGCAGAAAGTCTGTGAGATCAAGGCTGACAAGATTATCGATTTTTCAGCGACCTATCGATTCACCGATAACAATGAGCAAAATTTCGGCGCTATCCAGCGGAAAGGGATGCGCTCGTTGTGGAAATCGCACTATCTGCTTTCTTTGAATGACGAGGTGACCATGGAAATCCGTGAGGAAAACCCATGGGCAAAAGTGATGGACGGCCTGTTTGGAGAAATTCCGATCGTTGGAATGTTCACCGGATATATGTTTCACCCGAGCTTTCTTATTACGCGGATCGAAACGGGTGAAGAATTGGTTCGGGTCAAAAAGCAGCCCGCATTTTTTGAAGGGAAATTCATTTTGGAGAAATTGGGAGATTTTGATGAATCAGAGGAATTGAGATTGCTCATGTCCGTTCTGATGATGGTGTGTCTGGAACGCCGACGCGGGTGATTTTACGTAAAGAAAATTCGCCGGGACAGCGGTGGTGCCTTTTCCCGCGACTGTTGCAGGGCATGGGCGACTGCTGATGGTCGAGGTATAGGCTGTAGAGCCAAACCAAAAATACAGTTAAGTAGAAGCATACGATCTCCTCCCCACGCTCAGCCGGACCGATGCACTGTGAAAGGTAATTCCCGGAAAAGTATTTTTTCACACCACAGCCTGCCTGGTGTTCAGGACTTGCGAATGAACAAAATTTGCAGTTTGATTACCCTTTTTTTCGATGAAGTCCCGTCTGATCAAATTCCTCATCGTCTTCGCGCTGATTCTCGGCGCGGCGGAGGTTTTTGTGCGGATAAATGGCAAATATTTCTACGCACTGACTGATAAAATTCTGCTCAAAGTAAAAATACTGGAGCGGTCCCCGGAAACGGAAGTGCTCTTCATTGGGAGTTCGCGGTTTTTGGACGCAATCGATCAAGGCGTGTTTTCGAAGCAGCTCGAGTCCAAAACCGGAAAAAAAATCAAGTCGATGAATGGAGCGACCACCGGTATTGATGCGGACAGGTTTGCTTATTTTTCTCACATTGCGGCAAAGAACAAGCATCTGACGCATGTTGTGCTGGAGGCATCTCCGCCCACTTTAAATCACAGCAAAGCGGTTTTCTTAAGGGAGTTGAAGAAGGAAAAGGTGAAAGATCAACCTGCTGAACCCGGACCGGCAGCGTCAGCAAGGAAGGAAGTGTTCGCGGACAAATTTGAAACAAGGCTTCAGACTTGGGTAACTGAGAGTATTGCTTTGGTAGAGTATCGCAAGTCGCTCCGGGCCGACGTGCTTTTGAAGCTACTTGTCCTCTACACAGCTGATTCGATCGACCCGAATACTTGGTCGCGAAAAGGAATCGTGAGGAATTTGTTTTCCTCTTCGGACTTCAAAATGCCGGAGAATCTTTCAGAGAAGTTCACGCCTGATGTCATTACTCCATCGTCGATTGATGCTGTTCCACCGGCCAAAAAATTGCGGGCAAGTCGCTTTTACGAGAATCTTCAGGTGATTTCAGGAATTTTTTCCGAAAGCGGGATGGAAGTGATCTGGGTTGCCCCGCCGGTGACAGAAGCGATGTGGACGAAGAACTCCAGTTTGAAGTATACCCAATACTATAAGGCGACGGCCTTTCGATACGGCAGTTTCTTTTACGACTGCGCCGGGTCTGATTTGGGTGACGAGTTCTACCGCGACCCCACTCATCTGAACGTAAAAGGGCGTGCCCTGTTCTCCACCGTGCTGGCAGATCAACTCGCGGAGCATTTTTAATTTTTGCTGATGCTGTTTAACTCCATCACATTCGTTCTGTTTCACTTGATGTTTGTCACCCTTTATTGGGCGACAAAATCGCTCAGGATTCGTCAGGTTCTTTTGTTGCTCAGTTCGGTCATTTTTTACGGCTGGTACTATTGGCCCGCTCTGATTCTGCTCGGCGTTTCGATGATGGCCAACTACGGCTTTTCGCGATGGATCGAAGCGGCTTCAGCGAAGAAGAAAATCCTGACAATCGGAGTGCTTGCCAATTTGTGCAGCCTCAGCTTCTTCAAATACTCTGCCTTCATCGCTGATAACGTCGTGGCAATGTTAGGGGCAGTTGGGATGAGCCTGGAAGCTCCGGAGATGAATTCATGGCTGCCACTGGGGATTTCATTCTATACCTTCCAGATCATCGGCTATCTTGTCGATATCAGTCGGGGAGAGGTGAAAGCGGAGCGGAACTTTCTCGTTTTTGGAGTCTTTAAATGCTTCTACGCTCAGTTGGTTGCCGGTCCTATTGTCCGGGCAAAGGATCTGATCCCTCAACTCAATATCCGCCAGGTATTCAACAGCCGTAATTTTCAACTGGGCATCTATTTTATGCTGGCCGGGTTGGCAATTAAGATCTGTATTGCCGATACTCTCGCGCAATTTGTGAATCATGGTTTCGGCGATCCTGGTGCACTCGAAACCGGTACGGCATGGCTCACCCTTTACGGATTCGCCTTTCAAATCCTTTCGGATTTCTGGGGATATTCCACCGTCGCGATTGGGCTGGGTTTGATGTATGGAATCAAGCTCCCTCTCAATTTTAATCTGCCTTACCTGGCGTCCTCGCTCCGGGATTTCTGGCGTCGCTGGCACATCACGCTTTCTGAATGGCTTCGGGATTATCTCTACATTCCACTGGGAGGAAATCGCCGTTGGCAGAACCGAAACCTATTTCTCACGATGCTGCTCGGAGGTTTGTGGCACGGTGCTTCGTGGAACTTTGTCATCTGGGGAGCAGGACATGGGATTTGGTTAGCTCTGGAACGGATTTCGCCTACGATTTTCCCCAAAAAGAAATTCTTCCAGTGGCTGAAAATCGTTCTCGTATTTCACGGCGTTTGTTTGCTGTGGGTATTCTTCCGCGCCGGGGAAGAAGAACTGCGAGCGGCTCGTGACCTTGCTCGTGAAGGCGTGACAGGGCTGCAGGTGTCGCTCGATTATTTTAAAGCTCTCTTTGGTGCTCCCTACACTCAGTCCGATTCACCTCCGGAGACTTTAATTTTTATCCTGCTCGGATTCATCGCTTTCATGGCGTTTTTGGGGAAATCCCTTACGGACCGCCGTTTTCTCGAATGGGGATTAGCTCGTCAGGTTTCGCTCTGCATTCTGCTCTTGTTTTTGATTATTGCCTACGCCGACGCCCGCCTGGATTTCATCTATTTCGTGTTTTGAGTATCGGACCTCAAGGGTGGGAGGCGTTCGTGGCCCAGAAAGTCCATACTCCTGGAGAAGCAGGGGCTGCACAGAAAGCCGAACATCGATTTTTCGTTGCGGGTGAGAACAGGGCCATTCAAATTGATAGGCAATTCAAGCATACTGATTCTTAATCCCTGCAATGTTAGTTGAGGATATTCGACGAAATTCCTCTTATGAATCAAACACATCCTACCTTTTTGCTCGTCGCTGCGATTCTGGTCGCCTGTTCACTTAATGCTGAGGAGAAGAAGGCCCCAGCTCCTTTGGTACCGATCGGTGATCCGGGAAAAGGCAGGGCTTTGTTCGAGGATAAACGCTGTTCGACTTGCCATACGGTCGAGGGTGCAAAGTTTCCTGAAGTCGAGCAACCAGTGGTCGATTTGGTCCATCTTGCGGGAGCAAACAATCCCGAATGGACACGTGATCTGTATGCCAGGGAAATCATGGACCCGCAGCATACCATCTCAATTGATCATCAAAAGGCGATGGTAAGGGTGGGGGACCGTGTGGGTGAAGTGAATAGTCCCATGGTGAATTTCAACAAGGACCTCTCGGTTCAGGATCTTATCGACATCACCACTTTCCTCGAAGAAAAGACAAAGTTGTCAAAACGTTGAGATCCCATAGCTCCTGTTTTTGCGGAAGAACACCACAATAGCACCGACCTTGAAGAGCGTTCCTATGCTGATTCCTTGACTGAAGATTTTGTTTCCAATGAAATCATCACTCCGCTTGAACGGGAAATGATTTTTTTTCCGCTCGCAAGGTGGATGGAGGGATTGAAGTCCAACTGGCCGACGACGTAGTGATTGGATAACTGGCGCGCCGTACCGCGCCCGGTACGGCAATTTGTTAGAAGACGACAAACCGTTCGCTGAGGCGGCGAAGCAGCTTGATGAGGACGGGAACTAGTTTCCTCTTTTTGAATTTCTTGCTACGGTGAATCCACATTCTATGAATCGAATACCACTTTTGTTCCTCCTGACATTCTTACTCAGTTTCGTGCATCATGCCGACACCGCTGATTTGAAACCGAACATCATTTACCTGATGCTGGATGAATGGGGCTATTTCGAGTCCGGCCACATGGGGCATTCCGACTTGATTACACCAAACATCGATCAGTTCGCAGCTGAGGGGATGCGTTTTACCAATGCCTATGCGGGTGCTCCTGTTTGTGGCCCGACTCGATGTGTGTTGCTCACCGGTTTGCATTCGGGGCACACTTCAATGAGGGCGAATAACGGTTTCGCTCCGATTCGGAAAGACGAGCCGACTTTGGCGAGTGTATTGAAAACTCGTGGCTACACGACGGGTGGTTTCGGTAAATGGGGAATTGGCGGGCGCGGAACTTCCGGTGTTCCGGAAAAACACGGCTTCGATGAATTCTTCGGCTACTACGACCAGGTTCACGCTCACACGTTCTACCCTCGCTATCTGATTCGAAACAGTGAGGAGGTCCCACTCAAAGGCAACGACGGTTTGAGTTTTTACGAAGGCGAAACTCACGCTCAAAATGAGATTTTCGAAGAATCTATTCAGTATATTCAGAGAAGCAAAGACAAGCCCTTCTTTTGCTATCTGCCGTGGACGCCACCTCATGGCTTGTGGGGAATCGATGAGGACGATCCATCCTGGCAATTGTTTAAAGACAAACCCTGGACCGCGGGGCAGCAGACTGAGAGGGATGCGCGAGTTTATGCCGCTTACATGCACAAGGTAGATCGGCAACTCGGTAAAATCATTGGCCTGCTAAAAGAACTCGAGCTCGATGAGAATACGATCTTTTTCCTTTGTGGTGACAATGGAGGACAGGACTATTTTCACACAAAGGAGCGTCCTCATGGTTTTTTTGGACCCAATTTGAATCCGACTACAGGAGAACGCTTCCGTGCCGGCAAAGGTTCGCTTTACGAAGGCGGACTGAAAGTTCCTTTCCTGGTTCGCTGGCCCGGTACGATCGAAGCCGGATCGGTCAGTGATCACCTTTTGTCTTTCCAGGACGTCATGCCGACTCTCGCCGGGACCGCTGAGGCCGAATGCCCAAAGACGGATGGATTGTCGTTTCTGCCTTCGCTTCTCGGAACAGGCTCTCAGCCGCATCACGATCATTTATACTGGGAATACTCGGGGCAGACTGCGGTTCGGAAAGAAAACTGGAAGGCCTACCGTGGAAAGAAAGGGAAATGGGAACTCTATGATCTTAACAAAGATATCGAGGAAAAGAAAAATGTCGCGGCCGGACATACTGACATTCTTAAAAACCTCGTTGGTCTGGCGGAAATGGAACATGAACCCATTCGCCCGGGAGAGATCTATGACCGCGAACTGACTGACAAGGATCATTCACAGGCGCCGCACCCGGGGAATTTGAAGGCGTTAAAGGCCGCCATATCGAAGTGATACACGATCCGGGCCTGTTGAATTCAGAGTATGATCCCTCGACCTATCCGTGGGCGAAAGTTGGGACTCCACAGTGAGCGTTGTCCGGAGCCAGTTTAAGTTGAAGATTCAGCCGAATATATGAAAAGACTTTTATTCTTACTTTGCCTTCTGATCGGATCGGCCTACGCCGCAGAAAAGCCTAACATTGTCATCATCATGGTCGATGACATGGGCTTCAGCGATATTGGATGCTACGGCGGGGAAATCGAGACTCCACATCTGGACGCGTTGGCACAAGGTGGTATCCGCTTTACCCATTTTTACAATGCAGGTAGATGCTGTCCCACCCGGGCGGCTCTGTTGACGGGACTTTACCAACACCAGGCAGGTATCGGGCACATGACTCAGGATTACGGGCACCCTTCCTACAAGGGGGCGCTCAACCGAAAGTGCGTCACCATTGCTGAAGCGCTGAGACCAGCCGGCTATTTCACCGCGATCTCCGGCAAATGGCACGTCGGTTCTGATCCGCAACAATGGCCCTTGAAGAGAGGGTTCGAGCGTTTTTATGGTACACCACAAGGAGGTGGGCATCACTATCGCAATCTCCCGGGGAGAAGTCTCGTGTTAAATGATGAGGAGATCCCGATGCCGGAAGATTGGTACTCGACGACAGCATTTACAGACTATGCGGTCCAGTTTCTTGACGAGGGAATTCAGGCGGAGAGACCGGTTTTTCTCTACCTGGCTTACACCGCTCCGCACTGGGCGCTTCATGCGCCGGATGAGGAGATCGAAAAATTTCGCGGGCGCTATGCCGACGGATGGCAACCGGTCCGCGAAGCCCGTTTCAAACGCCAAATGGAAATGGGCTTGTTCCCTGATGGGACGAAGCTTTCGCCACAGGATGGTAAGGTTCCTGAGTGGTCGAAGGTGAAGGACAGGGACGAGATGGATCTTCGCATGGCAACGCATGCGGCGATGGTGCATTTGATAGATAAGGGAGTAGGGCGCGTCGTCTCCAAGCTCAGAGACCTGGAGCAACTGGACAATACGCTGATTCTATTTCTGTCCGACAACGGCGCCAGCGCTGAATCGGGCCCAACTGGATTTACGGGCAGTCGGGGTGGTGATCCAAAGGCGCGCACCGGCACTCCGAATTCCTACAACAGTTTCGGGATCGCAGGAGCCAACCTTTGCGATACCCCTTTTCGTAAATTCAAAATGTTCACGCATGAGGGCGGAATAGCGACGCCACTGATCGCCCATTGGCCGGATGAAATTCCGGAGACCCTCTATGGCACCTTGAATTCCACAGCAGGGCACGTGATCGATTTCATGCCGACATGTATTGACCTTGCCGGCACGAGTTATCCCAGCCAGCAGGCGGGGAATAATGTATTGCCTGCAGCAGGACGTAGCTTGAAACCCCTATTGAAAGGCGAAAGCATTGAGCGCCCCGAGGGACTGTTTTTTGAACACCAGGGCAATGCTGCGGTTCGGGATAGGAACTGGAAACTGGTCCGCGCTCACGGCAAACCGTGGTCTCTTTATAATTTGGAAATGGATCGCACCGAACTGAACGATTTGGCTGCGGCGGATCCAGATCGCGTCTCTAAAATGGAGGAAATGTGGAAGGTGTGGGCGAAACGTGTTGGTGCTCAACCCTGGCCTGTCAGGAAAAAGAAGTAACTCAGCTCACTGTATTGAATCATCAAACCATGAAACTCCATCCAATTTTGCTCTTCGTTATTTTCGCCTGTGCTCTCACTTCTCTCCAAGCGGAGAAGGCAAGTGGAAAGCCGAATGTCGTTATTCTTTATACCGATGATCAGGGGACACTCGATGCTGCCTGTTACGGGTCGACTGATCTTCATACTCCAAATATCGATCGAATCGCCGCGGACGGTGTTCGCTTCACTCAAGCCTACGCTCATACTGTCTGTTGTCCTTCGAGGGCAGCTCTCCTGACGGGGCGTCATCCCCAACGATCGGGGATCAATTCCTGGACTCAGGGAAACATGAATGGGGCCGACGGCGTCAACATGGCGCTGGACGAAGTTACTATCGCCGAGGCTCTCAAGGCGGCCGGATACCGGACCGGCCTGTTCGGTAAATGGCATGTCGGCTCCCACCGGAATTCAGGCCCGATGAAGCAGGGCTTCGATGAGTTTTTCGGCATCCGCAATGGCTTCATCGACAATTTCAATCACTACTTTCTCCACGGGAAGGGTTATCACGATCTTTACGAGGGGACGACGGAGGTCTTTAAGGAAGGTGAGTTTTTCCCGGAGATGATCACGGATCGCTCATTGAAGTTTATCGAAGACAATCGGGACACTCCCTTTCTTCTCTACCTTGGTTTTAACATTCCGCACTATCCTGAGCAGGCCCTGGAGGAGCATGTCGAACTTTACAAAGATCTCCCCATGCCCCGGCGTTCCTACGCAGCCATCACCACGACGACGGACCACTACATTGGACTTGTTCTGAAGAAGCTGGACGATCTCAAACTGACAGAGAACACCATCGTGATTTTCCAAAGCGACAATGGGCATTCCGCAGAGAATAAGGCGGCAATCGACATTGATAACCACGCGAGCAGTTATCCGAAGGGCCACTACTACAGCGCCCACGGCGGCGGCGGAAATACCGGGAAATGGATTGGGGCAAAAGGCACTTTTCTTGAGGGCGGGGTTCGGGTGCCGGCAATCGTGAGCTGGCCGGCAAAACTTCCGAAAGGAGAGGTTCGCGACCAGGCTGTGACGATTATGGACTGGTACCCAAGCCTGTTGGAATGGTGCGGCGTGGAGTCGCCCGCTGCAAAGCTGGACGGTCGGAGTCTTCAGCCTATCATTGACTCAATCGACGCAGAAAGCGCTCATCCGGTGATCCACTTTCAATGGCAGAATCAGTGGGCTGTTCGGGAAGGGGACTGGAAACTGATCGGAATGAATCCTCGCAAACCCGACGGAAAAACTCGCTACTCCCTCCACAGTCTTTCAGACGAGAAACCTGAAGTGAAAAACTACGCTCAGGAAAAGACAGAAGTTCTGGCTCGGCTAAAGGGGCTTCACGAGACTTGGGAGAAAGACCTTACGACACCTTGAACTGCATCAACCGAGGCAGGTGGGAGCATGACGTGATAATAGAGGTGAAAGGTCATAAACTTTGCTTTCTTAAAGCGCCAGGGGTGATGCCGTAGTGAGATTTGAAGACCGACCCCATGTATTCCTGATGCTTGAATCCACATCGTTCGGCGATGTCGGAGAGGGTGAAGTCGGATTCACAGATGAGTTGGTGAGCGCGGTTGAGACGTTGTTGAATCATGTAGTCGCGAATGGTGATTCCCGTTTCATCAAGGAACCGTTTTTGAAACGTGGTTCGGGAAACTCCGGCGACCCGTGCCACGAGGTCGTTTGACAACGGGCTTGCGAGATTTCGATGAATGTAGTTAATCCCGATGGCTACGGCGGAATCGTTGATCGCCCGGGAGTCGGATGATCCTCGCGTGACAATTCCCGTGGGCGGAATAAGTAATGATCTCGAAGGTGGCTTTGCGCCGTTGATGATGGATTCAAGAAGTCTGGCGGATTCGTATCCCTGTCTCTTATACACATCTCCGAGCCCACGAGACCGAGGCTGAGCTCG
>CAJXQE010000218.1 GCA_913058215.1 uncultured Verrucomicrobiales bacterium | reverse complement strand
CACTATCCTCTTCGTCGGCAGCGTCAGATGTGTATAAGAGACAGGGCTTGTGCATCCCACCAGTCGATTCCGATAATCGGACAGTTGGGATCCATTTCACTGCTGGCAAATTTTCCACCTTTCTCAGCGGCACTTCTCATCTCCCCCCAGCGGTCAGGCTGATAGGAAGTCTTGGTCTCAGGCTGGTCAGGATGCCGCACGGCTTTTAATTTCGCAGGATTCGCTGCGAGATCGTCCAGAAATTCGGTATACTGGGAAATGGTGACTTCATACTGTCCGATCCAGAAATCCGGAAGCTCCACATTTTCCCCTTCCTGATAAGGAAAGGCCCCTTCCGGAATGCGTGAAAGCGTATCGAGTTCACGGATCTGAGGCGCACTTCCATACATGATGATGCCCAGGATGGCTCCCAAAACGATTAGGAGACCGATGACAGAACCGGCGATGACAGCAGTTTTATTAGTCTGCTTTTCATTAATCTTGGCAATTTCAGCATCGGAAAGAACTTCAACAGGTTCGGTCGTATCCAGTGCCTTAGTCAGGCCATCTACCGTTTTGATCGCATCGATTCGATCTGTTCCAAGGCGGTCGACAATCGAAAACAAGGCAGGATCGGTCGATGATTTCACAAGAAATGGTGAAATTGCATCCGCGAGAAGCTGCATTTGTTGATTTTCCTCAGCAACAGTCAACCAGGTTCCCCGTCCTTTTACAGGGTTGGCAACTCTGGTGTGCTCATCATTTAACAGAAGAATGGTTTGGGCTGTGATAAGCCGATGCTGCATTCCGCTGTCGCGCAGGTAAGTCAGTCCACTGGAAACGGAATCCAGAATATTCCAGAGAATGGTATCCGAAAGGGTCGCTCTTCTTTTTGCCAAATCACTGAGACTCGGCGCATCGACTAGCTCAAGCGTGTAAAAATTCACCCCAAGTTCCTGATCGCACTCATACACGAGCGAGATAGCAGAGTGATTAACGGACGCCCGGGAACTCGCCTCTTCCACAAAAGCCTGAACCCAGGTCAGATCTTTCCGATGTTTCCGAAAGAGGGTCTTCAGCGCGACCTTTCGACCAATCGAAGTCTGTTCCGCTTCATAAAGGGCGAAATCCGAATCCTCCTGAATGATTCGAAGCAATTTGTAATCACCCAGACGTGTTCCAACCGGCAACGCGCCTTCCGGGAGTCCAACCGGAGAAGAAACTTCTGACGGGGCCGGCTCAGGTGATGGATTGGGTTTTGTAGGCGTGATGGGCTGAGTCCTGTCATCCGTGGATGGAAACGGTGCGGGTCCACCCATGATCGGATTGGTACTCGCTTCCGGAGTCGGTTCAGTTGCAGCCGCAGCAGGTGATGATTGCGACTGCGATTGCGCCATCCAATCGATCATCGTGTTGCTGTCGACAGGCTTGAAAAAGAGTCGCTCCCCTTCTCTGACTCTTCCGTAGAATGGAGTCATATCCTCCCGGCTGCAGAATGCGCTGGGAAAAACGCCAAACCTGGTTGCGAGATGATCGCGAAAATCAAAAATTTCGTTGCCGTTTTCGGAGGTAAACCCGGCAACCATATAGCTGATATGATCCAAATCCTGAACGGCTTCAAAGGCCGCTGCAGGTGAAGGAAAGGAATGGATCACATCCACTTTTCCTGAAAGGTCTTTTTCCAATTCAGACCTCTCCAGATCAGAGGAATCGATAAGTAGTAGTATACGCTCAGATTGCATCAAGGCTCGTTCACGGGTTGGATGGTGCTGGGAACAGGGTGTTTTCAGGCCCTGAAATATTTTCGGACCCCGGCGGGGGCGGGGACATTTCCTCCATTCGAAGCTGCATTAGCACCTCCGGCATCGCAATCCTATCCTGCAATTGGTCGCGATAGTAAAGCTCAATCACATAACCGTGATATTTCCGATCCCCAAGTTCCTTTTTCTGCTCTTCGTTAAAAATCGGCTGATGATAAAAAACTTCGATCTCCTCGAGACCCTTATCCTGCCAATCATATGGTTCCGTGGGAAATTTTTCGAGAGTATCCGCAGTGGAAGAATCAATCTTTTTCCCGTCAACGATATCGTAAAAATAAACCAGCATCGCCATATCCATTCCGGAGGGGCGAACGGCGGGGTCACCCGCAATATGCACCTGAAGCGAAACCCATTGCCCGTCACCGTCATCCGGCTGCTCATTCACCCGCACTTCCTCGATTTTCAGAATCTTGGCTGACGACCCGGCGGCGGTTGCGCCTTCCCCTTTCAGGGCCCGGTCCGCGAGAGTGTAATATTTACCGGCCACAATAGGGCCCAGTGCGACCACTTTTTCCCAGTAAGAATTGGCCTGCTCATCCAGCCCCATCTGACTGAAGGTTCCTGCCAACTCACTCAAAACCATAGGATGATCCGGTAACGCAGTCTCCGCTTCGCGAAAATCCTTGAGCGCTCTCGGCATATTTCCGCTGGCCCGATGCTCTTTTCCCATCGCCACGAGACGTTCCAGAAGCGGATCTTCAATCCGACTGACGGAATCTGCAGCTCCGGCCAGAGATTCTCCCAAATTACCCACGGCCACCGGTCCAATCATACTGGGTTCCGGAATAATCGAAGGAGAGCCGGATGCATTTGTGATCGGCATGTTGGAGAATTCAGAATCCCCTTCTCCCGCTGCTGCTGCACCTGTCACTATTGGAGGGTCAGTCGGTCCAGCACCCACCAGAGCCGGTGGCACAGGTGTTTCAAACGGAATGACATCCTGGCTGTTGTTTCCTACTGCATTACCAATGTTCGTGTTGGTAACCGGCGGCGCAATCGGAACCAGCGGCTGATTCTGCGGAGCCGGAACAACTAATGGGGTCGGAGCTACGGCTACCTGATACTGAACAGCAGGCTTTGGCGTCCGTGTCAAAACCGCCCACCCTGCAGCGAATACCTGAAGAAACGCAATAAATCCGGTAATCCACATCGCAGAATTAAACGTCCGTCCATAGTCGGGTCTGGATGACAGGAGTTCTTCGGCCATAAATATTCAAATAATTCCACGACTCATGAATCTGCAGCCTTCAATTAATACGCATAGTTCATTTAGAAGAACTATCTGAAAACCAGGGAAACATGATCGGTGGGAGATTGCTAAGATAAACGGATGACAGTTAATTTCAACACCATCAAACCAGTGTTTTCTCATTGGTTTCCATTGGAATACGATCAATTTTTTGTAAACATTCCGAATATCTTAAAAAAAGGCTCAACATTCTTCGAAATTCGGATTACATTTTCCGTTCGGAAGGAACGCTTCAGTCGATCCTGCCAATTTCAATCAAGTAACAACCAACTAACTAACCGAAAGCCGTGAGCAGTCATTTATCCAGCGACATTCAGATTGAGGGCGACCTCAATTGTTCCACCGATCTCATTTTTGATGGTTCCATCAAAGGTAACATCAACTCCAAAGGGAGCCTCACCATTGGCCAGAACGCCACAGTGACAGGTGACCTCAAAGCCGAAAAGGCAATCATCGAAGGAAAAGTGAACGGAAACGGCGACTTCAGCCAATGCCGGCTCGCTCCAACTTCAGTGATTTCCGGATCTGTCAGCACGGTCAGCCTGCAAATGGAAGAAGGCGCATCACTCGCCGGGCAGTGCAAAGTGGGTAAAGCCAAAGCGTAAGCTTTTCGTATACCGCATACCTTTTCAAAACGACGCGTTCGGAATTCGTTCCGGCGCGTCTTTTTTGTGTCCTATTATTTACAAATCGCAATGGCGTTGGCTGCAGCGTGATTGTCAGAGTGGGTCAGACTGATCATGATTTCGGAAATGCCCACCTTTCCGGCAAACGCAGCCCCGTCCCCGGACATGACCACATAGGGTTTCCCGACCTTGTCGCGGAGGATTTCCATATCGTTCCAGCTCAAATCCGCCCCGATCCCCGTTCCAAAAGCCTTGGCGATCGCCTCTTTCGCCGCAAATCGTGCCGCATAATGACGGGAGGCAAACTTCATACGTCTGCAATACTCCTGTTCAGCGCGCGTAAATACGCGATCCAGAAAACGGTCGCCGTATTTCTCGATGGAATCCTCGATTCGCTCTGTTTCGACGATGTCGATTCCGATGCCGTAAATTTCCATATCAATCGCTTAGCGAACTAGCTGAATTCCCTCACGATCAATGAAATCCAAATAACGATCATCGTCAGCCAGCCGAGCGTCAATCCCGAGGAAAGAATCATTGCCAGCCACCAGCGGAATTTTCCACGGGGAACAAACCCTCCCGGGCTCTTCCGATTTTTTAATAGAACAAATACTGCCAATGGAGCGGTGAATAGACTCACCGGAAGCAGAAACAACGAAAGAGCCAGGGCCCGATTGTCATGAAGTTGAGTCTTGGCCTGAAAATCCGTCTCTTTCTTTTTCTCACGCAAATGGTGGAGGCAGGGCATGCAGTAAGTGCTTCCAACCCAATCAACTGCAGCTTTGCTGGAGAGAAAGCTTCCGCACTCATCGCAAATCATCTCCGCCTTCAGATCCGGGTAGAAAACGCAGGTGGCATCCCCTTTATGGGAAAGTGAAGGTTTCACGATCACTTCAGGTTCGCGAAAATAGCGGGGAAATAAATGGAACTTCGAACTTGTCCCGCAAAGCGAGCAATCTTGTTCGGAAAAGCTTGCTGCCGAAGGAATGACAAAGGTCACTCGACACTTCGGACATTGGAGACCGAATCCGGTTTCACCACTGGCTGTAACATCTTCTACCATACTCACTATTTCTTCACGACACGCGTGGCAGAGATCCGATCATGCAAAGCTCTCTTTTCAGAATCAAACGCAGCCATCCAATATACCCCGGAAAATACTGCTGATAGAACCAGGGCTACAGCCATCGCTCCGGCAAATGCCGAAAACCCCAGCGCCGGCCTCTCCCCGTTCACGAGAGCCTCGGACGATCCCACTCCGATCATCAGGACAAGGAGGACCACAATGGGAACCTGCATAATCAGATTATTGAGCGGTTTTTTGCAAAGCCATCTTACAAACGCTCTCGCATAACTCACCTTTGATCCATCCGGATTCACCACTTTGGCTCCAATGGCCATCTTCCCGAGGGTGCCGCCATATTTTCCCACCATCCAGGTCTCGTAAAAAATACTGATCGCCAGCACAAGCAACATTCCGATCCCGTAACCAACCAAGGCCATCCCGCCGACGAACTCGTCACTCGCTAATTCAGTCGCGGAAAATCCACCTGCCAGCATAACCGGGCCATAAATACAAATCTGAGATGGAATGACTTTCACAAAATAATCAATCGTCGAAGACAGCACCCGCCACCAGAATCCTATGTAATCCATGGAATTCTCCGTCGCATCTTTCACGTTGCTGATGCCGGTTTCCATCAGGCTCTGGACAAAGCCATCCTTTTGATCCACCCCGATCAGTGCTTCGCCATAGGGCATCATTTCATTGATGGGATATAGCTTTTTCGAAAAAGCACAAACCCCGTATTCAACCGGCAAACCTTCCTCGTCTTTTCCAAAAAATTCGGATGCGAGAGTGCCAAGCGTCCTCCATTCAGGAAGACCCTCTTTCCAGATCAGCGAATCTGCATTGAGCAATTCTTCAGAATTGAGGCGAAGGATTTCCTCCTCATCGACGGGCCCCTGCTGCTTTCTCTGAGAATCTGTGTAAAACCAATCCGCCATAAAGTTACTGCTCGTAAATTCTTCTCCGATACCTTGCGAAAGTAAATATTAAATCTCCCGGATCACCCTCCCTGAACCGGCGGCATCAAAGCCACTTCATCTCCGGCTCTGATTTCCAGATCACGATCCGCATACTCGCAATTCACTGCCACCAACAAACTTGTGTCCCAGGAGGAAAGGCCTTCATACTGCGAAAAAAGTTCGCTAAGCAAGTCTGCCACCGTCGTTGGCGACTTGCCCAGCGTGTATTCCATCTCATTTGCCCCCGCAATATCACGGAGCACAGAGAAAAAGAGAAGCCGAATCGTCATGGGTCAAAATTGTTCCGGCGTTTGCCTAATGAATGAATTCAGGTTTCAGCACACCGATAACGGGCAAGTTCCGGTATTCGCCGTCGTAGTCCAGTCCATACCCCACCACGAATTCATTTCCGACTTCGAACCCATAATAATCCGCCGTCACATCAGCAGCACGTTCCACTTTTTTTGAAAGCAACACCGCTACTTTCATTGAAAGCGGATTTCCTTCTTTAGCGAATCGATCCATGATCGCCCTGAGGGTCCGCCCCGAATCCAGAATGTCATCGAGAATCAGAATATGACGACCATCGAGGTGCGGCATGCGGTCCTGATGAAAAGTCACCGTTCCACTGCTGGTCGTCCCGCTTCCGTAACTCGACACACTCAGTGAGTCGATTTTCATAGGCAGATGCACCTCACGAATCAAGTCAGCCATAAACAGCATCCCCCCCTGAAGAATCGTCACCATCGTGAGTGGTTTCCCCTTATAATCCGCTTCAATCTCCCGCCCCATTTCCGCGATGCGACGGAGAACCTCCACTTTGTCGAAAAGGATATGATCAAGACGTTGATACAAGTCTTCAGGCGGTTCTGGTCCGGATTCGGCACTCATGGTCAGTAAAAAAACAGGATCCTATTTCTCAACAATCCAGATGTTGCGATAGAACACCGGATTTCCATGGCCCTGAATATAGATAGGCCCCGGTTCCGGAGCCAGCTTCAATCCGGCACCACCTGTTGTCTTGGGAAGTTCCTGATCCTTATGGACCTCCACCCCGTTCAACCGAACGCTCATCGACGCAGGCTTGGTCAATTTCCCCGCATCGTTGAACTCAGCAGTGGTGAAATCGACGTCATAGGTCTGCCAGGTCAGCGGAGGAAAACACATATTGAGCTTCGGTGCCGCAATTTGGTAAATGCCGCCAGCCTCGTTATTTTTCCCTTCGAGTCCAAAAGAATCCAGCACCTGAGTTTCGTAGCGATGCTGATGATACACCCCGCTGTTCCCCCGGCCCTGGCCACGGGCCTTTGGCTTGTAGGGTGTCCGGAATTCCAAATGCAGTGTGTAGCTCCCGAATTTTCTCTTCGTCTTGATGTCGTTGTTGCGGAGTAAGCCATCGACAACTTCCCCTTTTTCCCAGGCATCCGCGTCGGTTCCGTCGAAAAGAATAATGGCTCCTTCTTGAGCTTTTGCTCCGAGCGTGGCGCTTTTTCGTTCGACCCGGGAAAGACTTCCGACTTCCTCGCCTTTCATCTTCAAGGCGAGAGATCTGCCCTTAATCACGGCTTCAGTGATTTTATCCTGAGAACTCAAAGTAGCGATACCGTCTTTTAATTCCCCCGTCAGATGGATCCTCTTCTTTCCTTTTTCAAAACCGAGTCCCGGAAATCCCCCTTCCAATGCATAAGCATCCAGTTTTCCATCTCCCATTGCAATCACCTGCACCGCCCACGCCTGGCCTTTTTCAGCAATTCCATACTCGCCCTGCACATCGAACAGTGGATCTTCTTTGGCAGCGACCTCCGGATCTGTCCAGGTATCTGCAAAGATATACGAATTCAGGGACAATCCGACGACGGCCAACAACATTTTCAGGAATTTTTTTCTCATCTGGGTAAAGTATTCTATCTTGTAGCGGGAAACTATCACCCCCCTTCCAAAACCTCGAATGGAAAAATCATCTTCTAGCCCACCTATCGCCAGCATGCGTGAGGAATATCATGCCGGAACGCTCGGTAGAGACGACCTCGATTCGAATCCTTTTGCACAGTTTCAAACCTGGTTCGGAGAAGCTCGATCCGCCGATATCCGCGAAGCCAATGCGATGACTGTCTCAACAATCGGAGATGATGGTGCCCCCACCTCCCGAACATTGCTCTTAAAGGACTGCGACGAGACGGGATTTACCTTTTTTACGAACTACGAAAGCCGCAAAGCGAACGAGATCGCGGCGAATCCGAATGGCTCCATCCTCTTTTTCTGGAAGGAACTGGAGCGACAAATTCAAGTCCGGGGGACGATCGAAAAAGTTTCACGGGAAGAATCGGAGTCCTACTTTTTCAGCCGGCCCTACAACAGCCGCATCGGAGCCTGGGCATCCAAGCAGAGTAAAGTCATTCCCAATCGCGACTGGTTAAACGACCGAATCAAAGATTTTGCGGTGAAATTCCCTGAAACAGACGCTCCTGACTGCGTTCCGCTTCCGGATTTCTGGGGAGGCTATCGCCTCATTCCATCCAGTTTTGAATTCTGGCAGGGACAACCGGGGCGGAATCACGACCGGTTTATCTATTCGCGCTCAGAAAATAATCTGTGGGAAGCTCAGAGATACAGTCCCTGATCGAAAAAGATAGAGCGTTTAACGCTCATTTTTGAACGTTCAACCTTAAGTGTTCGAACTCGAATGTTCCCTGGGCAACCATCGTCCCTCCTTTGGGAGTAGCCCCAAAACAGAAAAAGCCGCCTGCTTGCGCAGACGGCTTTTCTCAAAATCGCTTAAGGAGTGGAAATTTTTTGGTTACACGACTCCCGGAAAACCTTGTTTGTTTGTGTTCGCGTAAATGCCGGAATTGCGGACAATTCCGGATTCAGGCTTATCGGGAGCTGATGAACTCACGCAGTTGGCTGTAAACAGGCTGAATATCTTCTTCAGTCCCGTTTTCTTGAGCAGCCATCACGTCAGTAATGCTATCAGCGATCGTGTTGCGAAGGCGTCCTACGGTTTCGATTCCCTTCCGGGTGATCTGAACCATAACCTTGCGACGATCATCAGCGGCATGAAGGCGCTGAACGTATCCAAGCTTCTCAAGGCGATCAACCAGGCCGGTAGCGGCTGCGGTGGAATGCCCCATCTTCTTGGAGATGTCGGTCATAGTGAGGTAATCCTCATTAGCCAGATATCCCAAAAGGAAAAACTGTGCGTATGACAGGCTTCCTTTGTTGAGTTCTTTTGACAGGTCCAATAAAAAGGACCGTTGGGCGAACATTATAAAGTCCGCGAGACGGTCGGCATTTTGCCCGACCCCTACTGTATTTTCTTCTGCTACTTGCATCATTTTCCTCCTTGCGATTGTGAGTAATTATAAAACTAATGATAATTTTAACCCTTCTTAGCCTTGGCGCAAGCTTTTATTAGGTTTTTCATAATTATCATACAACTAAACCCTTTAGGGATTAAAAGTTTTGTAAGAATATTCTCATATTTTTCTAATTTCGCAATATTAAAATGTAAATTTGCGTTTATTTTCAAACTTAGAGGCGTAATCGTCTCTTTCATATTATTAACGGCTGAGGGAGCCTTTCTCTGAGATGAATCGCTTTTGATTCCGGATTCTTTGCCCACTGAGCGGTTATAGGGTAAGAATAGGTCAAACACGGACAAATGAGATTTCTGCTGACAGAAGACTGCTGGGTGCTCGACGCCTTGAATGCCGCCGAGTGGCACTTTATCTGCGAATTGCCCGATATTGCATCAGGCGAGGGGCTTGCTGATGGCATCGAAGAACGGCTCTATCCTTCCCCGCTAGCTGAAGACGAACTGGTCGACGAAAACAGCTTTGATCAGCTCGAAGACTGGAATGACTATGTGAAGCCCGATTTAGAGCAAGGATTCAAAAATTCCCGCGAAGTGGTGAAGGATGACTTGGCACTGGTCACCAAAATCGAAATCGAAGAGCCCGCTGAGGATGAAGAAGACGTGGCCCCCATCTACTTCGATGGGGACCTTCGGCGGCTGGTGGTCTCAAAAGATCACACGGATCACTGGTACAGCACCCTGAACCAGGCCCGTCTTCTCTTAAACGAAGATCATGATCTCGCCGAAGATCAGGAGCGACTCATGATGATGATGGGAATGGAAAGCGATCTCCCGCCGGAAAAGGCTCTCGTGATGGCCCAATACGAAATGTATTCCGCAATCCAGAGCATTCTGGTTGAGAACGTAATGAATTGAGAGATCGCAAATGGAAGAGCCTCTCGCCATTGAAACAGAAAACGGTCGCTGGCAGATCCATCCCGGTGCCGAAAACGCGCTGAATTTCGAGCAGGGTGAGGTACTCCTTGCGGCGGCGAGAAAAATTCTACCGGCTGCCTACTCGCCCTATTCAAAGTTCAAAGTGGGTGCCGCGATCCAAATGGAGGAGTCAGAGGAGATTTTCACCGGCTGCAATATAGAGAACGCCAGCTATGGAGCGACGATGTGCGCAGAGAGGACCGCTCTTTTTTCCGCCGTTGCCGCCGGAGGTCGCAAAATTGTCGCACTCGGGCTGACACTTGATTCCCTGGACGAACCCGATCTTTCGCGCAGATCCCCTTGCGGAATTTGTCGTCAGGTTCTGAGCGAATTTGCCAGCTCCGACACGCTGATCTTTGTCGACAGCGGAATTCGCGGGGAAAAAACCTACACGGGCGATGTTCTCACGATGGACGACCTGTTGCCATGGCGGTTTCGTTTGGACGATTGAGAGGAAAGGCTCACTCGACCTCCATAGCAACAATCTCTATTCCGCTGAGATTCGGCGTTCCGATTTTCAATTCGAGCATTCCGTTCTTCGCAACCACGCCCTTCTCCATCTTTACGCTCCCCTTCAATGCACTCCTGTCGCACGAGGTCAGCTTGACGGTATAGGTTCCGTCCTTTAAGCCCTCGACTTTTACCTCAGTCACATCTTCCGCACCTGAAGCAGCCACCCACGGCCAGCCATCGCCTCCATCCATAAAGACAGAATGCCGGTAAAAGAGTTCCGGTTTTTCAGGAACGGTCGTTACCCGAATTTCCGGTGACGGTCCGCCGACACTGGGAAAATCCAGCCAGAGTGTGCCGTCATCCGTCTTGCGGTCTCCCGGGGCGCCGAAATTGATGCCTAGCCGTTTCATCTTTCCTGATATTTCCTCAAAGGGTTTCTCCCCCCACGAAGTCCATTGCTCAAAAGTTTCCGGCATACTCACCAAAGATAAGGCGGAAGGAAGAGGATAACTGCAGGTACACCCCTCGTAATAATATGGAATGTTAAGAACCCCGTTCGCCGGAATCACACTGTTCGTGCAACCTGAGCGCGGCCCACTGACATTGATCGTGCCGCTTTCGGAGCGCTTGTCATAAAAGGCAGCCGTGCCGGACCGCATCGTGTACATGTTTCCGTAATCAAATCCTCCGTCACATCCGTAGCTTTTCGGGAAAACGCGAGGCTCCTCCTCCCCGGTTAACGGATTGGTTCGCATTCCGTTTTTCGGCTGCTCCGGTTTCCAGTCATCTTTTTGCTGAGGAGGGCGATACTGACTTGGTTGAATCGTCGTCTTGTCGACTGTGCCAAATGACTGACGAAGCTCCGGCACTTCCTCCTTGGAAAATTGGCGCCCGGTATACACATCGGTAAACATCGGATCGAGAAGACGGTAATCGACTTTCCCCTGGCGGGTTGAGGCGTCAGTCCAGTCTTTCGAACTGGAAATCATAACGCCATCGATAAACTGCGGCTGTGGCGATCGCTTGAAATGCGCTACAGCATCATCGTACCAAAGTAAACCTACAGGAGCCTTCACCAACTCATCTGCACTTTCCGTCCAGGCTCCTGTGTAATTTGTGGACCCTTCAGGAGCGCCTGACTTGGTAATAAGCGTATGCCCCTCTTTTTCTTCGATCAGGAATCCTTTCAAATCGGCAGATTCGGCAACTTCCTTCAAGGAAGCCGGGCCTACGATTTTCCCTCCGAATGGACGGACCGCATCGAGGAGTTTCCCCAGTTCTTTCGAGTCGACCTTCACGCCTTCAGAAATCACCATCAAATCTGCAAACCACTTCGGAAGCGGAAAATCGAGAGCGTTCCCCTGCTGCAGAGAGACTCGTTCCGCCGCAAAGGAAATACTGTGACGCAATTGACGCATCACCTCGGCATCCTCAACCAGTCCGAAGATTTTCAATTCAGTGTTGCCTGCGAGATCGCTGAGGAATTCCGCATCATCATCCCTGACTCCAATGAAACAGGCGTATCCCTTTTCAATACCTGACAGCTTCCGAATTTTTTCCGCCTTTTCATTAGCCCGATGATTCCACTCATGTCGCGCCTCATGAATAATGGGAATCCCTTCACCTTCTTTTTCTCCGAGACAATAAATCGAGCCATCCATTGTCGTGACGAACAGATCCCCACTTCCGGCGATGACTGAATGAACTTTTCCATCGATCTCTGGAAATGAATCCGTAAACCGGATCTCCGCTTTCCCTGCCCGGATCGTCGATCGAATCTCCGGCAGTCCTTCACTGCGGGGTTTGTCCTCATGACGCTTCGCGTTGACCTCTTCGTCAAAAAGCAAACCGCGCCGCTTCAGCTTTTGCTCCTCCATTGCCGCAGGAGTCGAGGCAAACCATCCTCCGGGTTTTCGCCCGGCCTCCGGTAATTGGAAATCCAACAGCTTCCCCGTCGCCAGCTCAAAGCGCGCCGGATAGGCATTACTGCTCGGCACGATGAGGTCCCCTTCGTCCACTAACAAATACCCCTGAGGGGCCAAGCCACCAAAAGCTTCCGCATTGTGCGGCTGCGCCCCATAAATGTGACTGCAGCTGTCATTAATCCAAATCTGCTCGCCGGTTTTTGCATCAAGGCAATACACAAAAACGCCTTCCAGGGGCCAGACACCTGCTGCGAAATATACGCGACCATCATGCAACACAGGACCTCCTCTGACCTGTCTCTTATACACATCTGACGCTGCCGACGAA
>CAJXQE010000217.1 GCA_913058215.1 uncultured Verrucomicrobiales bacterium | reverse complement strand
TCTACACTATCCTCTTCGTCGGCAGCGTCAGATGTGTATAAGAGACAGGCTATGGAATGGAAGTGTAGTCATTCCTTCGCCGTAAGGTGACCATCGAGGGCCTTCTGTTATGCGGGAGTTCATAGCGGTTGTTCAGTTCGCGGAATACACAGGAGTTACGGAAAGAGAGTTTGAGGAGTAGAAGCTCGTCCGTCCAGACTCGGGTAAAGTCCTGCTCAGGAAATGCCGGGCATCTTGGACGAGAGTGATCGGGAAAACAGAGTTGACCGCGTCCCTGTTTATTCTTCAACATTCCCACGCCCTTCGGCTATCGTGTCCACATTCCATGCACCACCAAAAATTTCTTTCCCTCTTCAAGCAGATCCTCTCGACACCAACGGCGCCGTTTCATGAGTATCAAGTCGCGGCGGTGATTCGGAAGCGATTGGCGGAGATTCCGGCGGTGACGGTTTTTGAAGATTCCTACGGAAACCTGATCGCTCACTACAAGACGGGCAAAAGCAAGCCACACCTGGCTTTCGGGGCGCATATGGATCACCCGGGTTGGGTGAAGCACGAGGGAAAAGAAGAATTTCTTGGTTGGGTTCCCAAGGAGCGGTGGGATACCCATCCGGTGGAATGGTTCGGTGAATTTGGAATGTGGAAACTGTCTCCTTTCAAAGTCAAAGACGGTCAAATTCACAGTCGGGTTTGCGATGATCTTGTCGGATGTGCTGCGATCATTGCGCTTTTTCTCGAGCTCGAAGCCAGTGGAAAGGACGCCAGTGTCTACGGTATTTTTACCCGGGCCGAAGAAGTGGGATTTGTCGGTGCGGTCGAGTTGGCGAAAAACTGGCCGCTACCTGAAGGCGTTCGCTTTGTCTCTCTCGAAACCAGCGCGGCCCGTGGCGGTGCCGAAATGGGCAAGGGGCCGGTTATTCGTGTTGGCGACCGGATGAGTGTCTTCGACGACGGGGTAACGGCAGAACTCGTCGATGCCGGGACGGAAGAGAAAATTGATCATCAGCGAGCACTGCTCGATGGAGGATCCTGCGAGGCCACGGCGATGAATGTATTTGGAATCCCTGCCGCCGGGATTTCGGTGATCCTGGGCAACTACCACAACTGCCCGCCGAAGAAGGGAATTGCCGAGGAGTTCATCGCACTCAGTGATGCCAAAAATTTGGTGAAGCTGATTTCGGTGACGACCTTGAGAATGGCCGACAGCAAGGCTTCGTCGAGCTCGAAAGCGAAGTTAAAGAAACGGCTCGAAAAGCGAGTCCGCGACGGGAAAAAATACTGGAAGTCAGCGAAGGGCTTGTGGGAAAATTCGTAGAGAAAGTGGAAACACTGTCTTTGGCTTCGGTGTCCAAACTGGTCCCGGTTTCGCTACCTTCCTGCTACACCACCTGGCCGCCTTCCGGAACAAATTCGTCTTCAAAGTAGAGTCGATATCTTCCAAGTCTCGAACGCAATTTCAGATCACTGTTGAAGGCCTTGGAAAGAGTGAACGAATTTAAGGCACGTCGCTTTTCGCCCTGGGAAATCATTTCACCTTCTTTCAGGATCAGCGCGTGCGTAATCGAGGGAACGATTTCCTCAACGTGGTGAGTCACCAGAATCAGCGATTTGAAAGTCCCCTTCTTGATCAACTCTTCGACAAAATTCAGGAAGTGTTCACGGGCGACAGGATCGAGTCCGGCACAGGGTTCGTCGAGAATGAGAAGATCCATCCGCTGCGCCATCAAGGCACGTCCGATAAGGATCCGCTGCCTTTCACCCTGCGACATGTAGGCCCAGGGCTGGTGGCGGATGTTCTCGCAATTCACGCGGGAGAGAACTTTTTCCGCTGCTTTGAGGTCCGCTTCACTCTCCGTCTTCTCCCAGGAATTGACGACCGCATTTCTGCCGGAAGCAATGATCTCAATCGCCGTTTCGGCGGGATCGATCTGTTGAGAAATGCTGCTGCTGACGAATCCAATTCTTTTTCTCCAGTCGTCCCAGTTCTGATTGGCAGAATTCACCGCATCTTCGCGGCCTTTCATCTCACAGGTTCCTTCCGTTGGCGTGAGGTAGCCCATTAAAACATTGAGCAATGAGGTTTTTCCCGAACCGTTTCCACCCAGAACCACCCAGTGTTGTCCTTTCTCCACGTTCCACCAGACATTCTCCAGAATACGTCGACCGTTTCGTTGAACAGTCACGTTTTCCATCGCTACAACGGTTTGATTTGCCATGTCGAAAGGCTAGCGGATACCGATAGATTTTCCAGTGCCAAAGCTTAAAATTTCAGGTAGCTTTGATAGGATGAAAAGCAGAAGATTTAAACGCGCAGGGTTGGATCGGTGAGCAAACAGGGTTGAATCGTGGCGAAGAGTAAAAGCTGGAAAAAGAGTTCAGGAATCATCGTTATCGTGATCTTGCTCATCGCCTGGAATCTTGTTGAAAGGGACAATGGCGAGCCCTATGCCGGTATCGACCTGTGGGTCAATTCGGAAGAAAAGGATGCCATTGATTCTATGAGCGCCCAACTCAGAGACTTCATTGTCAGTGAAGTGGATTTTCAGGATCGCCCGTTTTATGAATGTATGAATGAGTTGGAGGAAATCTGTAACCGTCACCTCTCGGGGGCAGATCCCTTCAGATTCAGGTTTGCGGAGGGGATTGACATGGACTCGCCCATCACAGCGAGTCTGGCAAATGTTCCCATAATTGAGGCGATTCGGTATACGGCGAGGAAGAATGACTGCTACTATCGTTGGATTGGGGAAGGGGTTTTAGACATTGCGCCCCGTTCCCTGCAGTCGAAAAGAGGGGAGGGTATTTTCAAAGTCGGGAATCATGTTTTTCCGGCTGCACAGGGCTTGGGACCCATTGATGTAAAGAAAGAGTTCGAAACTATTGGTATCGATTTTGAGGAGGGGGATGTGGCGGACTATTATCCGGGGAAGCGAATACTGTGGGCGTCGGCCACTTATAATTCAATGGATGCTATCGGAGACTATTGCTCGTCCATGAGTGCGTTTGAGCCACCCGGTTTTTTCGAGAGGGTCCGGAATCGTGTCCGCGAAGTTTTCGGGAAAATGGCTATCTTTCCGCAATCTACCTCAATGATCAATTCTCTTCCGGTCCCGGGAGCGATGCGGTAGCTTACCCCCCTCACCATGTCGTCTTATTCTCAAAGATCAGCCTGCTGCTTCGCCTTCGCTATTTTGTTCGTGAGTAATTCTGCGGCGCTTTCGGCGGAGATCGAGTTCAACCGGGATATCCGCCCCATTCTTTCTGACAACTGCTTCTTTTGCCACGGCCCCGATGCAGCGGAACGGAAAGCGGATCTGCGGCTCGATACTGAGGACGGAGCGAAAGTGGATCTGGGAGGATACGCGGCGATTGTTGCGGGAAAACCGGACACCAGTGAATTGATTTCCCGTATTCTGGATCACGATCCGGATTCGATCATGCCGCCGCCGGATTCGGAACGGACTCTCAGTGATGAGGAAAAAGACAAGCTCAAGCGCTGGATTGAACAGGGAGCAGAGTGGCAGCAGCACTGGTCGTTTGAGGCACCGGTGAAACGCGATTTGCCGATCGTTTCAGAGAAGGGTTGGCCGAAGAATGAAGTGGATCAATTTGTCCTGCATCGAATCGATAAAGCAGGCATGAAGGCTTCGCCGGAAGCCGCACAGGAAACTCTCCTTCGGCGAATAACTCTCGATCTGACCGGGCTTCCTCCGACTTTGGCCGAGCTGGAAAATTTTCAGAGCGACACTTCGGAAAACGCATTTGAAAAGGTGGTCGACCGGCTGATGAAGTCTCCGCGATTTGCCGAGCGAATGACCTGGCAGTGGCTGGAGGCGGCGCGTTACGCAGATACCGACGGTTATCAGAATGATGGACCGCGTGAGATGTGGCGTTGGCGGGACTGGGTGATTGAAGCGTACCGCCGCAATCTTCCTTTTGATCAATTCACTGTGGAACAGCTGGCGGGGGATCTTTTGCCGGAGCCGACCGAAGAGCAACTCATCGCGACCGGGTTCAACCGGAATCATCGCTACAACTCGGAGTCAGGTCTCGTGCTGGAAGAGTTTCTTCTCGAAAATGCGGTCGACCGGGTCGATACCACCTCGACGGTCTGGATGGGGCTGACAGTTGGATGTGCGCGTTGTCATGATCACAAATACGATCCGATTTCGCAGAAGGAATATTATCAGCTGGTGTCTTTTTTCGACAAAGTCCCGGAGTCCGGTCGCGCCATCAAAATGGGGAACTCCGAGCCGTGGATCAAAACGCCGACTTCCGATCAGAAGGCGACCCTAGAGGAGAAAAAATACCAGCTGAAAAAGGGGGAGGATGCCTTTGCAGCTCTGCGACCACAGTTGGATTCAGCATTGGCGAAATGGGAAGTCGGTAGTCCAAAAATCGACAAAGTATTCCTCGACGAGTCCCTCAGCGATCACTTTGCCGTCGATAAGCCTGTCATTGCCGATGGCAAAGCACCGGTGAGCATGGAGAAAAAGGTGTCCGGGATCAGTTCCAACCAGCGCCTGTCGATTGCCTTCCGGATGACTCCGGAAACGGTTGCGGAAGGCGCAGTTCTTTCCAACGAAATTCCGGGGACCACTCGCAAGGGATTTATGGTCTGGTTTAAGGACGGGCATCTTCGCTTTTCCATCATCTCAAGATGGATCGCCGGAGTCGCCACTTCGGAAACCGTCGAAAAGTTTTCCCCGGGCAAAGAAGTGCACATCACCCTGAGCAATGACGGAACTCAGCGGACAAAGGGAATGCAAATTTTGGTAGATGGTGAGCCCGTTGAAACCAGGGCAATTCACAATACCAACAGCAATGTGATGGGCGCTGACAGCGGTCACATTCTCAACGTTGGCGGGAGCAAGCACCTCGCGAACTGGAAGGGGCAGGTCGCTGATCTCCGATTTTATGCCGGGAAAACTTTGCTGCAGGATGAGGTGCAATTGCTCGCCGAGAGGAGATCTGTTTCTGAAGTTCTGGCTTTGGCGGCGGAAAAGCGCAGCCCGGTTCAGCAGCGGAAACTGGAATGGTATTTCATCGCCAATGCTTCGCCGGGCCCGGTGAAAAAAGCGGCGGATTCGGTTCGTTCCCTGCGAAAAGCTCTCCTCAAATACGAAGATTCTCTTCCAACAACGATGGTGATGGAAGAAGCGCAGTCCACCGACCCGACCTGGTTGAGAGTTCGCGGCGAATATCACAATAAAGGCGAAGTCGTAGAACCGGGGGTGCCGGATGCGTTTCCCGAATTAGAGGATTCGTTTCCTGAAAATCGTCTCGGCTTCGCAAAATGGCTGGTCAGTGGGGAGCATCCTCTGACCTCCCGTGTCACGGTGAATCGCTATTGGCAGATGCTCTTCGGCACCGGGCTCGTGAAAACTGCGGAAGATTTCGGATCGCAGGGCAGTCTGCCTTCGCATCCGGATTTGCTCGATTGGCTCGCGGTCGATTTTGAAGAGAATGGCTGGGACATCCGCAGCCTTTTGAAGAAAATGGTGATGAGCGCGACCTACCGGCAGTCCTCGGAAATTTCGGCGGAGCAACTGCAGAACGATCCGGAAAACCATTTCCTGGCCCGGGCTCCAAGGCTCAAGCTGTCCGGGAATGCCCTGCGTGATCAGGCTTTGTTAGTCAGTAATTTGCTAGTCGAGAAACAGGGTGGTCCTTCCGTGAAACCTTACCAGCCGGCGAGACTTTGGAAAGAGGCCAGCAATTTTACCTACAAGCAGGACAAGGGCGAAAACCTCTATCGACGCAGTCTCTACACCTATTGGAAAAGGACTCTCGCTCCGCCATCGATGGCGGTTCTCGACACAGCCGACCGCGAATGGTGCTCCGTCCGACCCAAGCGGACCAATACGCCGCTTCAGGCGCTCACTTTGATGAATGAGACCGCATTTGTCGAATCGGCGAGAAAATTCGGTGAACGTGTCTTGAAGGAAGGTGGCGAGGGTATCGAATCGAGGGTCAAATATGCCTTCAAGACAGTCACTTCAAGGAATCCGTCTGCCCGTGAACTGGAAATTTTGAAGAATGGATACACCAGATATCTCGAAGAATGCGGCAAAGATCCTAAATTCACTCAAAAAATCACAAAAGTTGGAGAATCAGTAGCTGA
Organism: uncultured Verrucomicrobiales bacterium; assembly: GCA_913058215.1. Lineage (GTDB taxonomy): Bacteria > Verrucomicrobiota > Verrucomicrobiia > Verrucomicrobiales > DEV007 > Arctic95D-9. The sequence goes on along the minus strand of CAJXQE010000217.1, from coordinate 6,639 downwards.
CAAAAAGATCGATCCGGTGGAACTTGGTGCTGCTACTGCTCTGGCAAATATGATATTAAATCTGGAGGAAGTTTCGGTCAGAGAGTGAAATGATCTGACTGCTTTTTCCGCGTAAACGAAACATGAATAAACTTCTCAAAGACCTGCCTGCGATATCGGCGTCCCGCTATCTGGACTCCCGTCGCCGGTTTTTGGGGCAATCGGCTGCAGGTCTCGGTGGACTTGCTCTCTCGGGTCTGGGAGGTCATTCGGCCTTTGGTGCTTCCCGGAAAAACGAAGAAATTGCAGGGAGTTTTCAGAGTATTGCGCCGAAGGCAAAACGGGTCATTTATCTTTTCCAGTCGGGAGGTCCGCCGCAAATGGATCTCTATGATTACAAGCCCACGCTGAATCAAATGCACGGGCAGGATGTCCCGGATTCAGTGTTCAATGGGCAACGCCTCACCGGTATGTCATCGGGGCAGGCAAAGTTTCCTGTCGCGAAATCGATTTTCCGTTTCGAACAGCATGGGAAAAGTGGCGCGTGGCTTTCCGAGTTGATGCCTTACCTCGCTGAGGTGGTGGATGATATCGCTTTCGTGAAGTCGATGCACACCGAGGCGATCAATCACGATCCGGCGATCACCTTTCTCCAGACCGGATTTCAGATTGCCGGTCGCCCCAGCATGGGAGCCTGGGTGAGTTACGGGCTTGGCAGTGAGAATGAAAATCTCCCTTCTTTTGTGGCGATGTTGTCAGGCAATGGACAACCGCTCTACGACCGGCTTTGGGGTCCCGGGTTTTTACCCTCGAGGCATCAGGGGGTGCGGTTTCGGTCCGGAAAAGATCCGGTTCTTTATCTCAATAATCCTGATGGTTTTTCGAAGGAGCTTCGCAGGGAAACCCTCGACGATCTCAATTTGTTGAATCGCGAAAGACTTGAAGCAGTTGGTGACCCGGAAATAGAGACTCGCATTGCCCAGTATGAAATGGCCTACCGGATGCAGTCTTCGGTTCCCGAGTTGACCGATGTTTCCTCCGAGCCGGAATCAACTTTTGAACTTTACGGAGATGATGCCCGCAAGCCGGGAACGTATGCCTACAACACCTTGATGGCTCGTCGACTCGTTGAAAGGGGAACACGTTTTGTGCAGCTCTTCCATCGCGGATGGGACACTCACGGGAATCTTCCAAAGACTCTGGGAGCGCGATGTCGTGAGACCGATAAAGCGACCACAGGGTTGTTGAAAGATCTGAAACTGCGGGGGCTTCTCGACGACACGCTTGTGATCTGGGGCGGGGAATTCGGACGGACAGTGTATTGTCAGGGTGATCTCGCTCCGCAGAGTTACGGACGCGATCACCATCCGCGCTGCTTCACCACCTGGATGGCTGGTGGCGGGATCAAAGGGGGTGTCACTCACGGGAAGACCGACGACTACAGTTACAATGTGGTTGAAGATCCCGTTAGTGTTCACGATTTTCACGCGACAGTTCTGCATCTGTTAGGGGTTGATCACGAGAAGTTGACCTTTAAATTTCAAGGCAGGCATTATCGCCTGACTGATGTTCACGGGAAACTTGTGAAACAAATCCTGGCCTGACTCGGATTTTTTCAGGATTGACTCGTTCATGGTGGCGTGTTCTCACGAAAACATGCTTCGGTGAGTTGATTATGATTGTGCGATACTTTTTCCAAACAGTTCTGCTTTGTTTCTTCTCGCTGCCAGTTCTTCTCATGGCGGAGGATGGAATTGCCAACGTGGTTCCTAATTTCAGTGCGGAACAAACGGATGCGGATCTGCCGGCCGGATGGGGATTTTATTCATGGAAGGAATCGCAGGGAGTGCTCGATAATGAGTTTTCCTTCGACGGATCCAAAAGCCTGAAACTCAGCGGTTTGAACGGAGGGTGGGGTGCAAAGGTCCCTGTTGAGGGGAAGAAGGTTTATCAATTGTCCTTTAAATACCGGAGCGTTGGCGGTCCCTCGACGATCATTGCCTATGTGCGCGATTTGGAATCGGAAAAAAGTAAGCGGGTGTTGCTCTATCACACCAAGCCGGCGGTTCCCGCCTCGGCAAAGAGTCGCTTTGTTAACGGTAGCTATTTAGAAGGCGCGGATGAAAATGGCTGGGTGCATTTTGATTCCGGAAGTTTTGTCACGAATGAAGGGATGGGGCCTGCGAGCCTGTTGATTAAATTGCAGAGTAAAGACCCGAATGCGACAGCCTGGCTCGATGCCATCGAGATCACGGCTTTACCAAAACGGGAAGTGCCTGACACTGCCAGAATTTTGACTCAGATCAAAGGCGCAACGATTTGGCAGGAAGATGAAAATCGAAAAATATTTCCGGACAGCAAGCTTCCCGGGAAAGAGGCGAATGGTCCTGTGAGGGTGGATCTCGCTCAAGGGGAATATGGATCGTTTCAAATTGCGGTGACTCCTGATGAGGCGCTCCATCAAATCGGCTGGACCTGGGCGGATTTTCCCGAAGCCGACATCACCTTAGCTTGTCGCAAGGTGGAAATGGTTCCGATGAACCAAGTGCACGGGCCCTTTGGAACTCTTGGTCTGAATCCCGATCCGCTGACGGAGAAGCTACCGTGCGACATTGCGGGGGAAACTCATCAGGCGTTTTGGTTTACCGTCCATGCACCTATTGGTCAGGAGCCGGGGATTTACCAAAACACTTTGGTTCTTGATTCTGAAGGAGAAGAAATGTGCAGCGTCCCGATGGAAATACGGGTCCGCGATTTTGCCCTGCCGCAGAAACCCTCGATCGATGTGCACTCCGGTTTCCGGGCTAGTCTGGTGCGTCTTGCAGAAAGTGGCGACATTGATACAGCTATTCGCCGCTACTACCGAAGCTACTTCGAACATCGCACGAGATGCGCTCCTGCCGTTTCCGTTGGAGTGCGTGTGTCAGGGGAAAAAGTAGAAGTTGATGCGGAGAAATTTATCGAACATCTCACTTTCATGAACGAATCGTTCGGCCGTAGGCCCTACTTTTTGCCCAGTCTGTGGATTGGTCATGAAGGACACAGAATGCCCGCTGACGAGAAATGGAAAGGGCAGAGAATTTTCGCGAATGCCGAACTGACAGAGCTGGAACCAAGGTTCGAGACACTTTTTACCGACTACATGAACCAGTTGGTAAGCGCTATGAAAGCCGCGGACCTTTTCCACGAACCGATCGTGCGATTTATTGATGAACCCGATCTTGATGACGCGACGACGATCAACGGCATTCACAGCATCGCGACTCTCCTGAAGGGGATTGATCCCGCGATCACCGTTTCCCTCACTGCGACGCGCCCGCAACCTGAGTTGACTGATGTCATTAAACTTTGGACGCTCCACACCGATGCCTGGGATCGAAACCTTCCCCTCATCGCTGTGGCGCGTGAAAAAGGCTGTCAGATCAGTGTTTACAACAATGGCGTCAACTATCCGGAAAACAATCCGATCCGGATACGACTCTGGCCGTGGCTGCTGAAGAAATACGATGTCGATGGCAGCAATTCCTGGTGGGGAACAGTGTGCTGGCGGGGGGATGTGGAAAAGCCCTGGACGGGTGGAAAGACCAACTCAGGGGTTCTGCTTTACCCGCCGCGCGATGAGAGCGAGCACGGTCCGATTGAAACGGTGCGGTGGGAACTTTTTCGACAGGGGCTTCAGGATTATGAGTATATCCACCTGGCGGAACAGTTGGTGGAAGAGCTTGAAGCGAAAGGCAAAGTTGAGCTCGCCAGGGCGGGGAGGGAGGCGGTGCAACAAGCTCTCAGCCTCGTCGAGCGCTGGCCCCGGGTGCGTCCGGCGAATGATCGACCCTATACGCTCGACGTGACTAAACTTGCGGCAGCGAGAGCTGCTCTGGCGGATGCGATCGAAGCGATGCAGCAATAGAGAAAGGGATTTCGACTCGAGCGCGCCCTTGATCACGTGCTTTGTTCCGGCGGAGTCTTTCGTCAGTCTTGATGGCAACAACTATGAAAAACTTTGCCGTCACCTTTGTCGCTACATTCCTGGTAATTGCCCCGTATATCGAGGCGCAGGATCCTGTCGACATCGGTACACGCCGCGAACTTTTTATCGAAAGCGCATTGGTTGAGAAAATCGAGGGAGGCGCGCAATTTCGCATGCATTCCCCGGTCATACAGGATCTGGCGATGGTTCATGATGCGCCGTGGGAGGGCACCAGTTCGGGTTATCACACCATTTTTCGAGACGGAGACATTTACCGTCTCTACTACCGGGGGCTTCACATTGAGGTGACCGAAAAAGGAATCAGCCTCGGGAAGCACGAGCCATTTTACTGCATGGCTGAAAGCCGCGACGGAATTACCTGGACCCGTCCGGAGCTCGGGCTCGTCGAGTTCGATGGGTCGAAGAAAAACAACATTATCCTGAGCGGACCGGGAACGCATAACTTTGCGCCGTTCAAAGACAACAATCCCGACTGTCCCCCTGAATCGCGATACAAAGCCCTCGGTGGAGGACAAAAGGAATCCGGTGGTCTGCTCGCCTTTCAATCTCCGGATGGAGTGAACTGGACGCGATTGCAGGAGAATCCGGTGATCACAGTGGGAGCATTTGATTCACAGAATCTCGCTTTTTGGGATGAGACGATTGGGAAATATCGCGCCTACTACCGGGTGTTTTCCAAAGGAGTGACCGATGCAGAAACTTGGAAACCTGCCGGCGTTCGGGCAATCCGCACTGCGACATCCGATGACTTTATTTCCTGGAAGAACGACGCCGATCTTATCTATGAAGACTCTCCCGAGATGGAACTCTACACCAATCAGGTGCATCCCTACGTGCGTGCTCCGCATCTGCTGATCGGTCTTCCGACGCTCTATATTGAACGCGGGTGGTCGCCTTCGATGCGTGCGTTGCCGGATAAAAAGGATCGTGAGGCGCGCGCTAATGCTCACTTGCGATACGGGACTGCCTTGACCGAAGTCCAGCTGATGGCCAGTCGCGACGGTGTTCATTTCAAACGCTGGAATGAGGCTTTCATCCGCCCGGGAATTGAGCGCCCCGGTACCTGGCAATACGGTCACCTTTTTGCTTCCGACCATGCAGTGGTGACGAAATCCGCACTACCCGGAGCAAGTGACGAACTATCGATTTACGCAAGCGAGAGCGGTTGGCACGGCGACAGCAATGCTCTTCGTCGATACACCTTGCGACTCGATGGATTTGTATCGGTGAATGCTCCGATGAAAGGAGGGGAGCTGACAACACGAGCGGTGATTTTTTCCGGAGAAGAGCTCGAGCTCAATTTCTCAACGTCGGCGGCGGGATCATTGCAGGTGGAAATCCAGGACAAAGATGGCAAGGCGATCGATGGATTTGCAATCGAGGACTGCCACGAAGTTTTCGGTGACAGCACGGCGAGAACAGTGAGCTGGAAAAACGATGCCTCCGTAAAGAGCCTGATTGGAAAACCTGTTCGACTGCGGTTTTTACTCAAGGACGCTGATCTTTATTCCTACCGTTTCGTAAACACGCCTTAGCCGTTAACGACGGGTAAATTCGGATCGGCCTACTTGAGAAAAGGATTCGTAGCCTTTTCTTCCCCGATAGTCGTAGGCGGACCATGACCGGGTAAAACCTGGGTTTCATCAGCGAGTGGCCAGAGTTTTTCTTTGATCCCGCCGATCAATTGCTCGTGGCTCCCATTCGGAAAATCGGTTCGACCAATGCCTCCTTTGAAAAGAACATCTCCGCCGATGATTACTGGCTCGTTGTTCAACTGAAAGGTAAGGCTGTCGGGTGAGTGACCGGGTATGTGGAGTATGGATAGATCCAGCCCGTCAAGGCTCAGGTTCGTTTCTCCGGCGATGAGATGATCGATGGTGAATTCATCGACCGACATATCCGTTCCCATCATCTGAGAGAGACTGGAAATCAAGGTCAGTTCGTCAGTTGGTTCTGAGTGAGACCAAATCGGGCAGCCGAATTTCTGCTGAATGAGCCCGGCATCCAGGATGTGATCGTGATGCAAGTGAGTGAGGATTAATCCATCAATGGTTCGATTACTCTGAGAAATCCAATCAGCAACTTCTCCGGGAGCATCAAAAAGATACCGCTTTTCCCCAACGGTAACGAGGTACCCGTTGGTCTGGAACATTCCTCCGCAATAGACTTCGATCTCAAGCATGGGCGAACTGTAGATCAACTTCCGCGAAACTGCCTCGATTTTACGCTACCTTTAAGGAAAATCGAAGTTACATAATGGAACGCTAAACGAATTGCCCTATTGCTATGTCCTTGAAATTTGAATGCCCTCATTGTGAAGCCCGTCTTTCGGCGGAGCCGGAATTGTATCGTAAAGAAATCTCCTGCCCGGATTGTTCCAAGGATTTCATGGTTCCGACTCCGGAAGATCTGGTGGGAGAGGCGGGCAAAGTGAAATTCCTCTGTCCCTTTTGTAACCGGAAACTTTCGGCCGGTCCGGAACAGTTTGGAACAGAGATGCCCTGTCCCTTCACTGACTGCGAGAAGCCGCTGATGGTTCCGCGTCCAGAATGGAAACCTGTTCCCACAACACGTTTGCGATGAAGTTTCTTTTTACACTGGTAGCCCTCGGTCTCGCTCTTCAGACCCTGTCTCTTATACACATCTCCGAGCCCACGAGACCGAGGCTGATC
>CAJXQE010000216.1 GCA_913058215.1 uncultured Verrucomicrobiales bacterium | reverse complement strand
TTTTTTTCAAGCAGAAGACGGCATACGAGATCAGCCTCGGTCTCGAGGGCTCGGAGATGTGTATAAGAGACAGGGATAGTCCAATATGCAGGGCTCAGCGCATCAGAACACGTTTGCAGCCATTGGCGACGATCCAAAAACTGCCCCGCTTCTCAGTGAGATTCTGGACAAGAACGGCGATCCAGTTGCCCCCCCTCTAACCTGGGGCAATGCGCGGTGACGGAGCTACGGGCTTGAAAAAGCAAATACCTAGCAGTCGGCTTTTCCGCGGCACGGCAACGCGGATGAGTATAGTTTGACGGGCGAGAGGCGCATCCCTAGTCTTGCCCCATGGCTATAGCGACTCCGCTTGACGAAGATTTCTCCCCGCCGCTAGTTCGGCGCCGTTTTCTGAGTGATTGCAGCTGGGCAGCGGCGACTCTGTGCATCCCGCCAGTTTTTTCGGCGGACGCAGCGACGATACCGGCCCCGGGCGGACGATGGATACGGGAACAGATTCACCGCGGGAATGATCCGCTGAGTGGGTCGCAAATCCTTCAACTTACCAGCGCGGCGGCCATCAGCCACGACATTTATGGCGAACAACTCTACTGCTCGGCGGATGGAAACCGGATCGCCTTTCTGCGCTGCGCAACCACCGATCACCGGGACGGGCCGCAGGAACTTTTCGTTGCCGACATCAAACAACGGGGCGTGAAACGGATGGGCAAAGCGCCTTTCTTTTTCGTCGGCGGGAACGGCCGCGAGGATACGCTCTTTTATGTCCGCGAGAATGAAGAAAACGGCGACATCACCATCACACGGCTGAACTTCTCGACGCTTGAGCAGGAAGATGTTTTCACCTTCGGCGAATGTCCGATCCCGGAACATCGCGGCCTGCTGGCAGTGAGTCCGGACCAGCGCTGGTGCATGATTCTCCGCAAACTCGGCGAACGCAGTTATGGGATCGAACGGATCGATTTGGAAAAGAAAACCTGGGGCCTGATCCACGAGAACGACGACATTTTCAACGGTCATCTTCAGTTCAATCCGGCCGGCGGCGAGTTGATGGTCCAGCATAACCGCGGCGGACTGCTGACGGACGATTTTCAAGTCGTCCGCTCCGTCGGCCCGGAAGGCGCCACCCTTTATGTGATCGATCAGGACGGGGAAAACGTGCGACCGCTTCCGATCGGCAAGCCGCACACCACTCCGGTGACCGGCCACGAATGCTGGGTCGGTAAAACCGGCCGGCTGCTACTGACCACCCACGGCGGCAAGATCTACCTCGCAGAACCAGGCGTAGAAAAAGCCACCTTGATCGGGATGGGTGCCGGCTTCATGCATATTTCCGCCTCGCCCGACGGGAAGTTTTTCGTCGTCGACAGCATCGGCACTGGCCGCTTGTTCATCGGTTGTATTGCGACGAAGAAGGTGTTGCCTCTCTGTGACAGTGGCACCAGCGGCGGATCTCCCCAGTATACCCACAGCCATCCCTACATCACGCCGGGCAATCGTCACGTGATCTATAACTCCGACCGGACCGGCATCGCCCAGGTGTATGCGGCGCGAATTCCGGAGGGATTCCTTGGGCAGCTGGAGGAGGAGTAGCGAGGGCTAGAGGCGTATTGGTTCGAATCGGCTGATTTTTCGAAATTTTCTCGTAGCGGGTCCGCACGTTCGGGCGGCGACGGTGGGACGTGAACCCAGCGCCATTCGATTACAAACCCCTCCAACCTAGGGCGATGCGCGGTGACGGAGCTACGGGGTTGAAAAAGCAAATTCCCAGCAGTTGGCTCAGAGAGTCTTTCGCCGTCACATCCTGTCAAAAGTGAACATTTAGAACCGCCAACAGAAGGGGTTGAAAGTGTGGGCGTTAGTCCCGATTTGGCACCCTCTGACACAGTGAGTCCCGCCATTGAAAATGGCTCCTCCGGTTGAATTCAGTCTTATAAGTAACTTATTTACAGAGCTTTACACAGTCCCTACGCAACTGCAAGCGCATGCTCCCTCACTGCTCGAACGAGCTGTATTCTACTCTCCCATGCACAGTTGGGGTAGAATCTCATGTTCCTCCCTCAGCACCTCCTCCAATCCCACCACGGCCCAAGATGCCGGTGATTTCATACTGCGGCAGCATCTTCTGGAGTTCCTCCGGCAAAGGAGGCTCCCAACCCTGTGGAGCGGATGATGCGGCGGATGAACTCAATTAGATTAGATTGCGCAAAAACGATTGCCTGAGAAACTAGAATTTTGACAGGGAACGATCAAGGTATTTACGAAGCTCTTTTTCGGCAGGAAATTGCCATTTCAACCCTGGCGTTTGAATGCGGACGGGAGTCGGGAAGGGGTGCAACTGGCCGATGGCTGATTCGCTTCGAAGACCCGCGTCCCCCCCCGAGGTCTAGAGAATCTCTTCGTAAGGGTAGGACAGGTTTTGCTTCATGTCCGCTTTCTGCCTGGCAGGAGAGGTGTTGCTGGAAACATGGGCTTCGATCCGCTTTTTGAAGATCTTGTTAAGCAAGGGGTTGGACCACCCATTCAACACGCTGAAGTTGCAGTCGATCTCACGATGGTGTTTCCCATGAACCTTCGGCGGAATCAACAGCCTCATTTTCTGCAGTGATCTCACGACCTTTCTGGCAACAGGATGCTTGGCTTTTCCGTGGGCATAGGCATGCGCAACCTGTGAAAAAGAGGAAAACCAAAGAAGGCTCAACCAGAAAGGCCCGATCATCTCCAGATTGACCGGAAGCGTCAAGAGACGGCCCAAAAATGCGGGAATCAATCCCAGCACGATAAAACTGGATAGCGCCGGGCTAAACCAAAGCGAAGCGTAGTTGAGCTTCGCCGGTCGATGCAATTCATGATGATGAACTCGAGACAGGAACAATTCCTTGTGAATCGGATTCTTGCGATTCGATGTGCCAAAATCGATATACATGTGAGTCAGTCCCGACAGGAGATCCGCGCAAAAGCCCCCCGCCAGCGCCCCAATCAACCAGGAAATCACAGGCATCGGAGGTGATGCCATGACAATCGCCGCGGTAAAAACGACATACGAGCCCAGCAACACCATCGCCAGGAACCTGATCTTCCACACCGTCCTCCGGGGCATCGGAATCCCCTCGGTGGGATGGTAGACCGGTTCGTTCCCCCAATAATAATCGAGCAACTCCTGTTTCTCTTTGCTGTCCATATCGCTGGGCGCTAGATCCTGCCAGTTTCTGAAATCACGATTGGCAAGCTGCTGGATTGTCTGACTGTTTCAGGTGGCATTGGTTGGATTCAGGAATTTTCAGCCTGATGAATTTCGAGGGCGCGAACAAAGGCATCCCGGTACTGCTCCAACAGCCCCTCATCGAGATGACAAAAATTTGGCAGCTTGATCAGGCGAAGATTTTCCCGCTCGGTCCGGGGCAGCTCGAGACCGGCGTAATCCGGCAGTTCGATCTCATCGGGATAGCGCCCGAGTCTTGCGACGTGCCCCTCGCGAAAGAAGGGCTGCTGATGCAACAAGGGATAGCGGGGAACCGTCACCTGGGCACCAAGGCGTTGAAGAATTTCGATCAGTCCCGAGGTATCGAAATCAGGATCCCGGTGGCGGACCAGGAATTCAAAGTAGACACGCTCGACCCCCGCCTTGGGCAGGAACGAATCGAATCCCAGCTCTTCGAGTTGAGCGCTCAACCATCGATGATTCAGATTCCTGATCCGATTGAACTCAGGGAGCTTTCGCAGTGACACTCGGCCGAGCGCGGCGGACATGGGAGCGATACGAGTCTTAATCCCCATGCTGGTAGCCGCAAACCGTCTTGATGGGCTCCCCAGTTCGATGATTCTCGTGATGTCCCCCAGGCAGACTGCTCTCTCCCAATAGCCAGGATCGTCCGTCAGAAAAATTCCCCCTTCGCCAGCCGGAGCCAGCTTGTCTCCCTGGAGACTGAAGACGGAAATATCCCCCAGCGAGCCGCAGGGCTCCCCATGGAATGAGGCACCGTGAGTGTGGGAAGCATCTTCGATAATTCGCAGATCGAATTCCTCGCACACCTTTCGGATTTCGTCGATCCGGCAGGGAAGCCCCCAGAGATGAACAATCACCACCGCCCTGGTTCGTGTGGTGATTTTCCTTCGGATGTCTTCCGGGTCCAGGCCAAGCGTCTCCGATTCACTTTCTGCGAAAACCGGAACCAGACCACACCACACCATCGGAAGCACCGATGCCCAGAACGTAGCACTGGGAACGATAACCTCATCTCCCGGGTCAAGATTCAGAGCGTGGAAAGCCGCCAGCAATGCGCTCGTACCACTGCTATGGGATAGCGCGTGGCGTCGCCCGGTAAATGTCGCATAGTCGTTCTCAATCTCCCGAGTCACGGGATGGGTGCTGACATTGCCGTCACGCATGATCCGGCAGACGGCCGCTTCGGCCTCGTCATCAAACGCCGGCCAGCGCAACGCGGCTTCGTGGTCAATCGTAACGATTTTTTCCTCTGCTGTATTCATGCGTAGTCAAACAGTGGTGAGCACCTGGTCATGGTTATCGCGAATCTGTTCCCGGTAGGCGTCAACCGATGCATTCGCGGCAACTTCGTCCGGTGCGAAGACCCGCGCAATATTTCTTATCGCCTCGAGATTTTCAGAGTGAATCCCGAGTCCGCCGCGGGGAACCCACTGGGCGATGTTTGTCCTCCTGCGCAAGTAGTCACCAAGCGTGTGGCAGTGCTCATGGTCTCGGCACCAGGTGGCCGAGGGAACTGGCTCCTCCAATCCGGGAAAAGACTCGGTCATAGGTGAGGGCAACTCCCTTGCCCTCTTTCCACTTCGCCCGGGTAGTTGCGGGGAAACCAGGGAGCAGACCTGCTCCGCCAGGGAACCGCAGGAAGTCAGCTTGCCTCCATAGACCGCAACAAGGTTTCTCTCCGGATCATGGTGAACCAGGTGCTTTCGAGATAGCTTGAGGGGATGCACCACCTTTGAACGACCGCGCCTGACCCCAAGAGGCCGAATGCCGCATCGCAACGAGACGATGTCCCCGCTTCCATAGCACGTATCGAGATTTGCGTTGGCCAGCCCGAGCAGATATCGCACATCATCCGGAGAAACCCTGAAGCCATCAGGGATACTGGCGACGCTCGTTTCTGTGGGACCACACATCGCGACCGGTCCCCAGGGAGCAAAGGTCAGAGTATCGTCATCACGTCCCGTGTCGAAGATGAGAATATCCTGCAGAGTGGGCGGTCGCTTGACGGAGACGTAAACCCCTTTGCTTAGTTCATGCCGATAGGGCGAATCGGTCCCGAGCCTCAGGTTGAGTTCATCAGTCCATACTCCCGCAGCATTGATCATGATACCGGCGGTGACTTCCGCCTCTTCGCCGCGCAATCGATCGCGCAGATCGAGGCGCCATCGCTTATCTGAAGCATCGAAAGTCAAACTCTCAGCCTCACAGTAATTCAGCGCCATGTTTTCCTTCCCGGCATGAGGGAGAATCCATTCAAGAGCAAAGCGGCAGTCCGAAATTTCGAGCATTGCCTCCTCAAAAGTCAGGGAGTCTCCAAAGAGTTCCTCTTTCAGGAATTCCTGTTCGGGAAAAGTTGATTCGCTGTCAGGAAATCGCCGACGCTGGGAGCCGAGAAGCCAGTAGAGAATCATGCCCGCCCGCACCAGTTGCCGATTACGCAGATCTTTCCGCCTCGGCAGGTAACGCAGACTCTGAGGTCGGATTTTTTCCGGCAACCGCTCAATCAATTCGTCACGGGCCCGACAGAGACCTCTCACCGTTTTGACATCGAGATCCTTGAGATACAAGAGGCCTCCCCAGATCATCAACCCGGAAGTCTGACTGGTCCCGCTCGCAAAGTCAGCTCGATCAAATAGCAGCACCCGGTGACCCTTCTGACAAAGCTCATGATAGATTCGCGCACCGCTGATACCGGCTCCGATAATCACGACGTCGAAATTTGTCCCATTCGCTTTCTCGAATAACGCTTTTCTGGTCCGATCGGCTGAACTTTCCGGTGGTGCTGTTTCCTTCGAAAGCGGTGTCATTGGCTGGCTATCGGCTACCCTGGTATCGGGCGGGGCTGACTGCAGGAGCCGGTCAACCTGTCAAAAAACTGGACTTCTGCACTAGAGCTTCGAATTCCGCCCGGGTCATGTTTTACTTCCAGGTATTCGCTTAACTGAAAGGAAATTCCTTTTTCGCTCTCCCGCGCCCGCCTCACCATCAGCCCGAGCTTGGAGGAGGTGCAGGGGGATAAATGGTGAAAATTCTGACTTTGACTTCATTTCTATCAAAGAATCAGGTTTTTGAGGTGAAAAGTCCAGAATGCAATTGTTCTGCATGGGTTTCCTATCGTCTAACTTTTAGTTCAGGCACGAAAGTCTGGCGACCTCTTTGAGGAGGCTTTGCGTTCTCTGAACCAATCGCGAATCATCAATCAGCCAACCGAAAACGCAGGAAAGTCCTCGGGAGGCAGGTGTTCGGCGTCCAACACCAGGATTTTACCATCTTCCAGCGGCAATTCTGGAATTTGCACCCCCTTCATCTAATCCCGGTAGGACCGACGCGCTGATAAGAACTCCTTGAATAAGCAAACTACTATCAGTCGGAGAGGCAGGGCCTTGTCTCAATAAGTCAGGTAACTGACTACTTACTCCTAGGAATTTGCTTTTCTACCTCCTCTGCCCTTTAGTTTCCGACTCGGGGTTGGAGGAAGGGCAGTAAAGCAGTAAGATATTCGCAAGAATTAACCGGATGAAAAAAAGAATTCCCGGGAGTAATTTTTTACTTCCCCTGTTGCTCCTAAATTTCATTGCCGTCTCTTCCTTTGCTCAAGAGCTTAAATGGACTCAATCTTATAGTGCTGGTTATACAGACAAAAACGGCAGCTTTGCCGGTGGTTCTGAAATCATGCATATTGTTTCTCATAAAGGAAAACTCTATGCATCAAATGGTTACTGGTGTGATGCCCGCTGGGTTATTCCTCCTGAAGGGCAAAAGCAATCGGCGCAGGTCATTCGTTTAGATTCTCCGGAAGCTCAATGGCAGGTTGATTTGGACATGGGCAAATCCAATGGGCATGGTCTTGAATACATGAAGGGGAACATCCTGAAGTCGGTGACTTTTACTAAGGATGAAAATGGGGACAGTTTAGACAAGGCCGTTCAGTTGCTTGTTATGTCGGCTGGCGCGGGCTTCGAACGAGGCGGAGCAATCTCTACCTGGGTAAAAGATGATATTTCAGGCAAATGGCATCACACTCTGGTTCGTCATGGAGCAAATTCAGGTGGAATTCGCTGGGTTCCGCGGGACATGGAAGTTTATACCGATAAGGTCACCGGAAAAGAAAAAATCTATCTCTTGATGGGGAACCCTGGAATCAATGCCGGCGTTTATGATCCGAAGGTACCGGGAAAAATACGTTGGGAAAGAAACCTTGAGTTCCCCTTTCTGAAAGAAGGCTTTTTGAAGATTCGTCCCATGGGAGTTGTACAGGCCAACGGTTTTTTATATTTTTCAGCAGGCACAGCCATTTATAAAAGAATTGATGGAGAAAAACCGGACTATGTTGAGGTCCTTGATTTAGAAAAAGAGAATTTCAATGAAGATATCGATGCGGATAACGGTGGGATTCGTGGTTTGACATCAATCAAAAATCCCAAGGGGGAGGGAGATTCTATCCTGCTTTTACTTGCAGCTGAAAAAAATTCTAAAAGCCAGGTGATTCGTTTAGATCCTAAAAAGAATGGAGGTTTCTCTGTTCATATAGAAACGGTGATGAAAGATCTCATGAAAGAGAGAATGGGTGTGGATATTGGTAATACACTGGGGGCTCATAATATGCTGCAGTCATTCCAGCATCCCAATACAGGTAAACCTGTTCATATTGTTGGCTTTCTGGGGAATTTAAGAGGTAAAGATCATTTGAAGTGGAACGGGAGCAATCTTTATGGAGGAGCTCCTTTTGCTATTCGCACTGAGGATAAAAAGTATAAACTTCACGAAGTTAATAATGACTATCAACAAGGCAAATCAGTTCTCACAAGCCCCAGGTCTTTTTGCCTCTCTCCATTTGGAAATAACGAAATTTACATTGGGGGGCACGACGCCTATTTCAGGATTTCGGATAACAAAGCCTGGATTTACAGAGCTCCTCTTGAAGTCGTTTTAGGACTCAAAAAAGCTAATGATTCTGAGCCTGTCCAAAGTCCTTTAAAGCCGGAGAAGAGATTGACTCAAGGCCCTGTCTATGAGTTGAGAGTTTATACTGCCAATAAGGATCGTCTGGGGCACATGATAAAACGTTTCCAGACTTATACGGATAGAATATTCAAACGGCATCAAATGGAGCCCGTAGCCTACTGGTTACCCGTGGATGGGGGAGCTGACCGCAGGAAGTTTATTTACATCCTCAAACATCCTTCTCGATATGCAGCGTTTCAGAACTGGATGAATTTTTCCAATGATAATGAATGGAAGAATGTCGTGCTCAAGAATCCTGAGTTTCAAGGACTTCTTGCGGATAAACCTGAGCATGTTTTTCTCACTATGAATGACTACTCTACTAAAGTTGAAAACTCGATAGGGAAACCAGGGGGAATATTTGAGTTGAGAACTTACGACTGTCATCCAGGAAAACTGAAACTTCTCAATGATCGTTTTCACAATCACACTGCCCGGATCTTTAATAAGCACGGCATGAAAAACATTGCTTACTGGACTCCTTTTGATCAGCCGGAATCCAGTCATCAGCTGGTCTATTTGATTCATCATGAAAGCCGGGAACAGGCCGATAAAAACTGGAAGTCTTTCAGCTCAGATCCAGTATGGGAAAAAGTCGCTATGGAATCCCAGAAAGAGGGGAAGTTTCTTTCTAAACCTCCGGAGAGAATTTACCTGAAAGCCTTGGATTTTTCACCTTTGAAATAGGAAATAACCTGCTAGGAATCGTAGCGTATGGCGAGAGCGAAGAAAGCCATCACAAATGTGATGTCCGAAGGGTGAAGACGCCGGGGGCGTTGAGTAAATTTACTTTTTCGCCCCCCTGTCCTTTCGTTACCGACTCGGGGTTGGAGGGAGCGATAGAAGTAGCCAACGTTACTACGCAGACTCACGTTTGTATAGTAACGAACCTCGAACACCTCCCCCCTTTTTCCATGCTCGATGTACTCCTAAGGTGGTGTCTGCACCCCCTCAAACCCGGCAGGACCGACGCACCGATAAGAACTCCTTGAAAAAGCAAATTCCTATCAATAATTGTTCTGGGTCGTGGCATCAGGAGGACCGTGCGCGGAGGGAGGCTGCGATCTCGGGGGCGATTCCTCAGAATGGGGAGCTGCAAGAACATTTGGATCTAGAGCATGCGGTGGAGGATTTTTGCTAATCCGAAGTAGTCTCAAAATATGTTTCACAAAACAGATCAAGCTGAAGGAAGCATCACTTACGCCGTGAGGCGAAATTTCTCCATCGCTCGATTGGCTCTCAGAAGGCTTGCAGATTTTTTTCTATTTTCTGTAGTGATCTCTGAAAAACTTGCAATACAGGGTTGAAGTGAGTGGATGCGTCGGCTGACGCTCCTCGAAAGGGGTGCGGAATCGATTGATTGCAGGTGGTCGGTCTTTACAGTTGGATATCCTGGCTACGGAAAACGGGCGATACTCTCCCTTTTGCATCCACGGAACGGAGTTCAAAAGCGTAGCTGCTGCCAATCAGAAGTTGGCGACCGAGTTCTACACGTGGCGTGGCGTCCCGGGTCTCGGTGATGGCATGAGGGAGAATGTCCGTTTCCTGGTAGAGCGGACCAGGTTTGATGAGAATGGGCGTAATGCGATAGGCGACTGCTTTCGGAACTGCAGCCCAGAAGAGAACTCCTTTCTTCATCTTAATGTCTGTCGGTGCCTTCAATTCGTGTGCCGGATCTGCCGTCGGTTTGATCGATATGTTCCAGGAGTCGATACGACGGTTGGCGGGTGTTGCCAGGATTAGCTGGTTGTCGTCGGCCATGGTGACGCCGACATTGCCGCCGGTCAGGCTGCTGATAACGTGAGCCTTACTCCAATTGCGACCCGTTCCATCGGCGGAAAGATACAGGCGGCAGTGGTTTTTGCTCAATGCGGTGACCAGTGTGAGCACCCCATTGGGAAGCAGGTTCAGGGAGGGCAGCTTGCCGACGAACGGTAGTTTTTCAGGTGAGCTCCATGTTTTACCCCTATTAGTCGAACGCAACGAAACGAGGGATGATTTGACGTTGCTTCCCGTGCGGACGATGGCGAGGAGATCTCCGTTTCCGGTGTAAGCAACCGATGTCTCCAGCCAGGGTGTGGTGACGGGGACGCCTGATTTGATGATGGCGACTGCCGATGTGATTTCTGATCGCAGGGTCCAGCGGCGGCCTCGATCATCACTCTGCAACAAGACCGAACGATTACCTCGCTTGCTCCAGGTGTAGGCCGGCATGAGCAGGTCGCCATTCTTCGCCTGGAAAATGTGCGGTAAAGGACGCGCCACCACTCCCACTTCTGCCGGACAATCAATCACCGCGCTGGCCGGGGTCCAGGTTAGTCCTCCGTCCTTGGAAACAGCGATCCGGTAGGCGTCGTCGGGAGCCTGTTGCGGAATGACATCGCGTCGCTTCGCCGGATTCGGCGTCCAATGGATGCCCATCGCCAAAAGGTCGCCGTTCTCCAGGCGGTCGGCCCACAAATCGATCATCATGGGTAGCGGCCAGTCATCCTTGCCTTGGGTCCAACTCAGGCCCCCGTCCATCGACAAAGCCGACCCCGTGCCGAACGAGCCGCCGAAGTCATCCTTATGATTCGGATAAATCTGCAGGATCCGGTTCCCGGCGAAAACCGGATGTCCCCCTCCGGTGATGCCCTCGCGGGCCACGATCGTGACTCGCGGTGAGACGATGACCTCGAATTCCGCCGCGCTGGTGAAGGACAAGCCGGCGAACAGGATCAAAATCAATGGCAGGCGATGTATCATTCTGATGGAGAGGACTTGCACCAACAAACATGAAATGTGGTTTTTCACAACTTTTCTGAAAGCGGTAAGTCAAATTGACGAAAATTTGTGTAACATTTGGCACTTTGATTTCTGGGACGCGGTTATGACACGGATTCGGTGAAAACGGGCTGAATCCCTTCTGGGATAATGTCTGGGCCATAAACTCAAGGTTATTTGGAACGTACTACGGATTTGTCGAATATCGGCTGATCAGGATTGACTCAGTCCTTCCTTCCCTGAGACCCCATCCATCCCACCGGTCGCAAGCGACTTGATTAAAGCACTTGAAAAAAGGCAATTCTTTCAATCAATGTTCTGATGCTGGTTAGTGGCAGGAATAGCGCAAAACAGCGGCACCCCATCCAACCCGGGGGTTGCACCCCCTCAAACCCGGCAGGACCGACGCACCGATAAGAACTCCTTGAAAAAGCAAATTCCTATCAGTTACTATCACGAGATGAAAGACTCACGCCTAAGGCAGCCAATCGAAGACGACTACTCTCATGCGCTTGGCGTCG
This sequence comes from uncultured Verrucomicrobiales bacterium, assembly GCA_913058215.1. Lineage (GTDB taxonomy): Bacteria > Verrucomicrobiota > Verrucomicrobiia > Verrucomicrobiales > DEV007 > Arctic95D-9. Next base: position 1,264 of record CAJXQE010000216.1, on the reverse strand, counting down.
CGACGTTCAAGTCCGACAGACTCCTAGCAATAATGATATCTATGACGGCCAGCCACAGTCCAATGCTTATGCGCCCACTTTTCACAACGGTCATTCTCGTGGGCCTCTTCCCACTCTTAATCACCTGGCACTTGCAGGCATCGGATCTTTACGTCAGCCCAAATGGTGATGACACCGGCACTGGGGCGATTCACTCCCCACTCGAAACGATTCAGGAAGGGGTCAATCGCGCCCTCGCCGGGGACACTATCTTCCTGCGAGCGGGAAGCTACCACGAAACTGTGAATTTTATGGGAAAGTATGGTACCTCCGGAGCACCGATTTCTGTCACTTCCTACAACGGAGAAGCTGTCATTCTCGATGGTCGCATCGCGATCGGCTCGTCGTGGACTCAGCATTCCGGCAAGATCTACAAGGCCGACGTGGATGAGGAAATCTGGCAGCTCTGGGTTGACGAAGAGCCGATGACCCTTGCGCGCTGGCCGAATAGTCAGGAGTGGACCGATGAGTTTTGGAATCAGTCTACTTCCTGGGCTTGGACTGATGTGGATAACAGTGCTCACAATGGCTGGATCGAGGACGCAGCACTGACAAGTGTCGATACTTCGCTCACCGGATGCGTGATGGTGATGAACAGCGATCGCTGGCGATCTCGAGCTTCCGTGGTGGACTCCCATATTCCGGGAACCGACACCTTCACTTACTCTCCCATGCTACCGAACTACAGCCATTTTACCACGAAAGCCTACTTCCTGACGGGCCTCCCAGTTCTCGACAGCTCTCGCGAGTGGTTTTACCAAGCAGGCACCAAAACGCTCTTCCTATGGGCGGATGATGGTCTCGACCCAACCGGTCGCAGGATCATGGGGAAGAATCAGTCATATTTCATGGATGGAGGACGGGATGCGAGTCACCTCACTTTTGATGGATTAACCTTTGTTGGGACTACGGTCCGATTCAGGGACTGCCCACACATTTCATTGGTTAATTGTGACTTCCTCTATCCGGTCTATTCAAAACGAACTTTGGGCTCCTACACCGACGCGATCTACACGGACTTGGAAAACTGCGATCACCTCAAGGTGATCAACTGCACCTTTCAGTATAGCGACGGTCGTCCCCTTGTGGCGGTGCGTTCCGATTATCCGGTCGTCGAAAACAATCTTTTCTTCCAGACCGACTACGCCTGCCTCGCGGGAGGTTCAAACTCCTACACCTGTCTCTTATACACATCTCCGAGCCCACGAGACCGAGGCTGATCTCG
>CAJXQE010000215.1 GCA_913058215.1 uncultured Verrucomicrobiales bacterium | reverse complement strand
ATCAGCCTCGGTCTCGTGGGCTCGGAGATGTGTATAAGAGACAGGAGCTCTGCTGGAAATCCCGCTTGCAAGCGGCTTGATTTTCGGGCTTAAAAAGGCAAATTCCAATCAACTTCTCTCAGAGTCAGAAATTCAATCAGTAGGGAAACATCAATGATCCAAAATAAATTCGAGCCTGTCAATATTGGTGTTATCGGACTCGGCCGTTTCGGGACATTGCATTCGATGACGCTTGCCGGATTGGCTGAAGCTAATTTGGTGGCGCTGGTGGCTCGACGGCAGACCAGCCTTGATGCCTTAGTGGACGAACTTCCCGGAGTGCCTGGCTGGACAGATTTGGACCAAGCCATTTCTGAATCCGACGCTGAAGCCTGGATTGTCGCCTGTTCAACGGAATCTCACGTGCCGGTTACCAGGGCATTGCTGGAAGCGGGCAAGACTGTTTTGTTGGAAAAGCCGATCGCCGACAATCTGAGCGAAGCCGAAAGTCTTCTGCCTTTGGTCCGGCCTGATTCGAGCAATCTGATGATTGGCCACATTGTATTGTTCAACAGCGAGTATCAACAGTTGCGCGAGGAAGTGGCTCAGCGCGGGCCGATCTCCTACATTAACTGCGTAAGGCATCGCCCGGCTAGCATCGTCGAACAGTTCGCAGGCGAGAATCCACTCTATGCCGTAATGGTCCACGATCTTTACTCCACGCAAGTTCTGGTCGATCGGGCCGAACCAATTCAATTCAGTGCCCAGTACCATCGCACGACTCGTGGCGAAGTAGATCTTGCTCTGGCGCAGCTCAAGTGGGAGAGCGGTCCTATCGCTTCCTTCGAGGCATCCTATCTAACTCCGCCGGGAATGCCGGCCCGTGGAATTGACCGCACTGAAATTTTCGGTGACGGCTGGTCAGCGCGGATTACTCCCAATCCCCGTCCGATCGAAGTCTGGAGCGACCAAGCCGAGTGGCCGCTAGGTCTCGAAATACGTGCTAACGGGACGGAAGCAAGCGGAATGATGGCCGAAGAACTGCGTTGTTTTTGTCGAGCTGTCCGCGGTTTACAAGAAGTGCCTGTCGGAGCCACTTATGCCGACGCCATTCAAGTCCAACGCTGGATGGATAAACTGAATGCGTGTGCTTCATAAGAGGAGGTTCAACCAATCCCAGCCGGACCGACGCCCCGATAAAAATCCTTAAAAAAGCAAATTCCAATCAGTCAATTCCTATCAGTAGTATTGAACGTGAAACCGATCCCCCGAGACATCATCATGAAACAGATTCGAATTGTTACCGCCGTCTGCGCATTCAGTCTTTCCGCGGCGCAGGTCAAAGCTGAAGACGCACCACCAGTTAAGGTAGAATATCGTTCCATGCTGGATGTTCCCTTGATAGCCACTTCCGGCAAAGAGGTGGATTTCATCGACAAGCGCTGGGTTTAGCACACCTATTTTCTTACGCGTAATTACAACAAACCGGAAAAGTTGCCCGATGCAGCTCTCCATCATGAGAATCTGAATTATCCCCTTGCCGCTTCCGGGACTGTGTTGCGTAACGATGACAGGGCTCTGGGTTTTTATTATCAGACCACGCCCCGGCATAGGCCGTCTAGAAAAGGGTCAGTTGAGAATGGCCCTGCATTAGGACGATTCGTCGTCGGGCAAGCAATCGACGAAAGTCTCACGACTTTCGCGCCCTATTACTGGCGTAGCGCGAAGGGCTTAATCCATGTCAATCCCGTAAAATTTGCCTCCGGCTGTCTCCGCTTCGCTCCGGCTATGTTCAATCCATGCAGGGCATCCCATGCAAAATCCCTATTAGGCATGAATTTAAAAGGATGGAACATGGATTTCCATGGATTCAGCGGAGTGATACGACAGTGTTAAATGAAACTTCAATGTGGCTTAATGCAGTGCCATTCTCAACTGACCCCTCTTTCGCAAAAGACAGCTACAGGCAGGTCACGTCGAGAGAACGCGCATCCTCGACCAGTGTCCCGCTGTGCAATTGTCCGCGGATTGCCGCGTTGCGCCACGGGCCGGGCGCATCGAACAGATCAGGGTCCAAGCTCATCTCGGTGATGAGGACGCCGGGACGATGCAAGCTGAGCCGGCCCATGATCATCCCGTCCGGTCGGACCGTGAAACTTCCCCAACGCGATGGGCGCGTCGTGCTGTTGTTGGCGCTGATCCAGCAGTGGTTTTCGGCAGCGCGACAGGACATGGTCGCGGGGACAATGGTCTTCCATATATCGTATTTCGGATCCTCCACCACCATGGAACGGGCGTTGTGGAACGATTGAAAAAGAATCTTCACACCCAACTGCTCATAGGCACGGTAGAGCTCCGGAAACCGGTAGTCGTAGCAGATGAGAATGCCGCAGGTGATTCCATTGACCCGGAAGGTGACGAAACGATCACCGGGCGAATAGAAAGACAAATCCAGGGTCTTTTTCCGGCCATTCTCCGTCCCCGTGCAGAACCGCTTGTCGTAGCGTTCCACGATTCTGCCGCGGGGATCGATCACGTAGACCGAGTTGTGCGGCTTGTTTTTTCCGCTCAGGCGATGGGTCGATCCCAGCAAGACCCAGGCTCCCGCCTCTTTGGCGGCCGCCTGGACGTCGCGAGTTGCTTCAGCCAGCCTGTCCCAGTCCAGGGCGGAAAGATCGGGCAGATCAACTCCGAGATAGCCCGAGAGGGCGCACTCCGAAAAATGGATGATCTGCGCATCCTTCCGAGAGGCCTGCTTGATCTGTCGCAGGATGGCCCGGCGATTGTGCTCGATATCTGGCTCGACGGAAAACTGGCAGGTGGCAACGGTTACGGACTTCATGGCGGATAGGGTGCTCTCAAGAGAATTGAGCAAATCGGAGGAAACCACAAGGAAACATCCGTCGCGCCTGCACTTGCTTTCGTGAGACGTAAGCGGTAGCCCCCCTGTCCCATGGCTTCTTCTCAATAGACGGACGGCATCCCGGAAAAGATACGCCTCCACAAAGGCGCCAGCGAGGCTGGCCGGCACGACCTGGCGGTGTCACTGGTGGCATCGATCAAGGATACCCTGGCACTTGAAAGGCAGAGGTGAGAGGGGTCAGTTGGCAAATTTTGAATATCCATGGGGTCACTCAACACTTCACGATTTTTCTCACCACTCCAGATCCTACGGCTTCCGCTCTCGAAATTCCTCAAACACTTCCTTAAGAGTCGTATCACCACCGACATCATTCACCTCAATAACGCCCCATTCCCCCACTCCACCCTCTCGATGTCTGATCCCCATCAGTAGATAGAGGCTGTCCTGGGTCTTGCTGTCTTGCGGAGGAGCGAGGCGGCCGATGGCATAGCCACCGATGCGGTACCATTCGGTGAAGGTGATGAGGAGGACTTGATCGTCCCGGTAGGCGGTAGTCAGTTCTTTTGCGTTCTGCTGGAACTGGGATCTGATTTCATCGGTCAATTCCCGGGGCAGGAACCTCATCGCTTCTGCGGTCTCGGCGTCGTTGCGAGAGATCGCGCGCATGAAGTTTTGAGCGACCTTCTCGACTTCTTCGTTGGAGACGACGGCGGTTCCGGGTTGGCTCGGCGCAGGTGGGGATCCTTCAACCGAGCCTTTATATCCAGACCATAGGCCGACGGCAAGGCCCGCCAGGGTGATGATGATGTAGAAGAGAAGAGGGAGGATCAGGGCAGTGAGGCAGCCGAAGAGGAAAAATTTGTGGTTGCCGGATTTTGTGGCGGGCGCCGGTTGAGTAGTGGGTGCCGATGGAGCGATGGTCGCCGGTCCAGTGGTGGGCAGTGGTGGAATGGTAGGTGGAGTAGGCTGGAGTTGATCGGCAATCGCCTCGACAACGGTTCGAAATTCGCCGGCGGTTTGGTATCGTTTTTCAGGTTCTTTTTCCAGGGCCCTGAGGACGATTTCATCAATTCGGATATCGACGTCGACCTTTTGCGAAGGGGCGATGAGTTCGGCCTGAGGGCGCTCGCCGGTGAGCATTTCGTAGAAGACGACTCCGAGGGCGTAGATGTCTGCGCGATGGTCGGTCGCGGAGGATTTGTCCTCCTGCTCGGGAGCCATGTATTGCGGAGTGCCGGTGATGGAGCTGGGCATTTCGCCGAGGGTGGCGATGCCGAAGTCGGCGATTTTTACGCGGCCTTTTTTATCAAGGAGAATGTTCTCGGGTTTGATGTCGCGATGAACGATGCCCTGATCGTGGGCGAATTGGAGAGCTTCGCAGATAGTGGGGACGATGGCGAGGGCTTCCCTGGGGGCGATTTTTTCATCGCGGAGCACGTCGCGCAGGTTGACGCCATCGATGTATTCCATGACGAGGAAGTAGAGGCCATCGACTTCTCCGAAATCGTGGATCGTGACGATGGCGGGATGACTGAGCTTGGCGAGAAGTTCGGCTTCGTAGGCGAAGCGGGCGGCGAACTCGGAATCGCGTTCCCGCTCCGGGGCGAGGATCTTGATGGCGACGGTGCGGTTGAGCGATATCTGTCGTGCTTTGTAGACGACGCCCATGCCTCCGCGTCCGAGGCATTCAAGGATCTCGAACTGGGGAAATTTGGGGGCAATTTCCTCGGGCGAAGGCGGCTCGATGGCGGGCGAGCCTGGGTCGGCGTCGATGGTGCGAGATTGGAAGGCCTGCTCCATGAGACAGGAGGCACAGAGGCGGTGCTTGGAATCGGTGGAAACGGGAGCGCCACATTGGGGGCAGTGTTGATCGGTGGGATTGCTCATTACTTCCTCTTACCGGCTTCCGACAAAGTGTTACTGATTTTTTTAGGTCTACCTGGTTGCATCCCTGAAATCCATGCAAATCCATGTTTCATTTGCCTCCGGCTGTCTCCGCTTCGCTCCGGCTGTACAAATCCATGCAAAAAAAGGGGGGAAGGCATGGATTAAACAGGATTGAACATGGATTTTTTGGATTCATTTCTGAGCGCGAAGCGGGAGCATTTGGAATCTATCTAAGTAGAACTAAACGGTTTGGAAAAAGTCTAATCCCCTCTTAGCGCCGAGAGAAGGGCCTGGAATTCCTGGTCGACCTTCGCGGTGTCGGTGAGGGTGCGGCCGATCTCCCTCTTGAGGCGTCTGCGGTAGAGCTTGCGAAGCCGGTGGACGGCGACGCGGATGGCGCCCTCGCTCATGCCTGATTCACGGGCGAGATCGTGGTAGGGTATGTGTTCGCCTTGAACGGAGAGGTATTCTTTCCACTGGGTGAATTGTTGGCCTTCTTCGCTGCTTAGATCATCGAGGACTTTTTCAAGGAGGGTGTGGGCCCAGTCGCGGTCGTAGAGTTTATCGGGGCTGAGTTGGTGGGCGGGTTCGAATTGGAGGCCATCCTCCGCGCTCTTCCAATCGATAGAGAGGTGCTCGGTGAACCCGCCGCGCTTGAGTTGGTGGTCCTTGCGCCATTGCTTGGCGGCGTAGTTCTTGAGAGCGCCGAGAAGGAAGGCCCGAAGGCGGCCTTGCTCTTTGTCGGCGAGACGCAGTCCATTTTTCTCCACGAGAGAGGCGAAGAATCCCTGCACGAGATCTTCCGCATCCGGGCAACTTCTTCCGGTGCGCCGGAGGTAGCGGTAGAGAGGAAGCCAGTAGATTTCGCAGAGCGCGGCCAGGCCGGCGGACGCCGCTTGTTCATCACCGCCACTGGCGGCGTCGAGAACGAGCGACCATCGGGTGGTGGCAAAGTCTGAAATTCTGGTGGCTTGGTTTTTCTCCATGGGAGCGCTCCATGGAAACTTACCCTGATGTCGGAATTCGTTACAGGGAATCTTTTTGTCCTCTGGAGAAGACGGACGTCAAGGGTCAGGAGAGAATGGCACTGCTTTAAGCGATCCTAACATTCAAGTTCCAAGCGTAAGAACTTTTGCAAGTTCTGCTACAGCAATGGATTGTAGCGGAAGATGCCAATCTTCCTTCTTTCGATGACTCTCTTTAATGCAGTGCCATTCGGGTCAGCCAATAGAAGCCGCCGTCGGGGTGGGCCCGGCTCTTCACTACCATTAAAGAAACAGACCGGTGAGGATTTTGACTATCCCGTATCAAATCCGAATGCGAGCTCCAAAACTTTCGCAAGGGAACCCCTCACTCAGCCAACAAAGACAGCCCACGCGTCAGGATATCTTTAGCGATCGGACCGGCGACGCGGCTGCCGGACTCTCCATTCTCGACAAACACACAGATTGCCAGCTTGGGATTTTCGTAAGGGGCGAATCGGATGAACCAAGCGTGAAAAGGGGCGGTCCGGTCTCCCGGTTTGAGCGGTTCCGGGTTTTCCTGCGATCGCGACATCTTCGGAGCGAGTTTTGAACTGCGGGAGCGTCGGGCTCGTTGACGGCGCGCCACATGGCTTTGCGAACCACCTCAATGTGATCAGCGGAAATTCCGGACTGAGTCAGATCTGCGAGGAGCCTTGGCTTTTCCTCTTGAACCAGATGGGCCTGGAAACGTTTTCCACCATTGGCGACGGTGATATCGAGCGCGTGCCTATGTCTATCATGGCCCGGGGTGGACGAACTGTCCGCCGTTTGATAGGTTCAATTCGATGAGGAAATTGTTGTTGGTTAATGGCGGAGCCATCGTTGCGGCATTGGCGTTGGTTTGGTTCCTTTGGCAAATGCCGCCGCCAGCGCCCAAGCTCGCCGCGTTGCAGTTGGGCGAATTGCATTTGTCGCAAGGAAATCGCGCGGAGGCGCTCACTTGCTTTTTTGCCGCTTATAAAAGCAATCAGGACTTTGAAATCAGAGCGCGTTGTCTCGAAGCAGCTCAAGAGGCGGCGACAAAAGCGGAGCTTGTCGACCTCATAGATATCGACGGCGAGCTGGTGGATTGGTGGGCAAACGATGAACGAACGCGGCTCTTCGCGATCACAACGAAGGGCGCCGTGGTTTATGATTTGACGAACTCAACTGAACTTGGACGGCAATCTTTTGCCGCGGAATTGGAGGTCTACACCGTCGCGTCGAATCCAGGCATTCCGCAATGGTTCGCCGCCGCGATCAAAAACGAGCACGTTCAGATTTTCCAAATCACTGATACCGGCAGCTGCGACCTGGCTCGGCAGCTTCAGGTTCGGACCTTGATGGGGATGCGCGCGCTGGGCGAACCTGAGCATCAACGCCTCGCGATTTTCGACAACGGAATTCAGGTCCTCGATCCCGCAAAAAAATTCGATACGGAGATCACGATTGGAGGAAAATCCACATCGCTAGCGCTTAGCAAGGACGGAACACTGCTTGCTTATGTGGCGGGTGGAAACATTCGGATTCGTAATTTGCGAACGCTGCTTGATGACGAGATCGCCATCGATCAAGCTCACAATCGTCTGTTGGCATTTTCGGATGACGCTTCGCAACTGCTGGTAATTGCGCATAGCCGTGTCGATATCGTCGACACTATTTCCGGCGAAATAGTGAAAATGATGAAATACGATGGCTCCGTTTCTCGCATGGTACACGATCATTGGCTGGATCTGGAAAATGAAAAGTTCGCCGTTCGAGATCGAGACAGCGTCGAATATTGGGACTTAGAGGCAAACAATTACGTCGAGATCACAGGACGCAATATTGATCTCGCGTGGGCGATGATTCATACCGGAGCCTCCGTCGACGAGGCTGAAAGCACGCAAGAGTGGGCCTGCGAAGCTGGCTTCTTTAGTGAGTCCAAGCTTATCCAAATCGGATCAAGCCAGGCGCTCGCCCAGCGATCCCAATCCGGATTTCGTCTCTATAAAACGCCAAGAGGAAAACTCGCTTCAGGTTTGCCAAAGGAAAACATCGTGTGTTTTGATTGGGAGCCGAAGACGGGAGAATTGTGGTTGTTGGACAAGTGCGGAGTCCTAACGCAACAACCAATATATCCCTATAGAAGGCATTGGGAACTCGGGCGCGCCAAAACCCTGCAATTGCCGGTTTCTAATTCAACCAAGCTACTCGTGCTTAGTTCCGGTCAGTTTGCAGTCCATCGGCGAGACATTCCGCGCATCGAAGTCTGGCGACCGTCAGCTGCCAAAGTCATCACTCATCCGCAAGACCACTACCAAGTAATGCATGCCAATGGTCGTCACGTGATCAAAGGCAGGTTAAGCAAAACGCCAACTTGTGTTATCGATCTGGAAGAAGGTCGCGTTGTCCGGATTTTTGAAGGCGTGAATCGAGATTGTTGTGGGCTTTCTTCAGACGGCAGGTATTGCCTGACACAACACAGGTCCGATGCGTTTGAAGGCGTCGAAGTTCGCGTCGTTGACACGATCAGCGGAGAAATCCTGGCGAGGAAGATCGTAGAAGGGACCGGTCAAAGCCCATCCTATCGCGGCGTCAATCAAGGCGAGCGGAATGGCCGTTTGGCGTTCGCTGGAACTTTTGAGGGCGAATGGCAAAACTTTGTTTGGGATCCTGGCACGAACACATTCGCCGCTTTGGAAGAGGCTATGCATAGACCCTTTCTCGTTGCAGGAGGGGATGGCTTGCTTGCCGTTCCGTCGAGCAGCGGGGAAAACTTCGCTTACTTTTGGGATCTTTCGGATCTGGGGAACCTTGCTTCAAGTATGGCGATCAAACCTGTTCCCATTCCGTTTCCCCGGACTTTCAAGAAAATCGTCGCCGCGCCGAACTGCACCTATCTCTACCTGGGAGCGGACAGCGGACACGTCCACATTTGGAATCCGGTTCGAGGCGATCTCGTCGCCGTGAGATCGTTGGCCGATCATCCCGAAATCAAAATCGCCGACCTCTATGAAATCTTCGTTTTACCAAACGGCAAAGGCGTTCTGACGACGGCCGACTCCGACGACTGCCAAGTTTGGGACATGGAGATGAACACCTTGCGCTGGCAGCACAACGATCCCAAATGGAACTATAGCGAACCCATATTTTCAGACGATGGTGAGTTGATTTTTACCGCGAGTGGCGGCCGCGAACCTTCATTCCGCGCTATCTCAACCGAGGACGGATCGATCCTTGCTGAGCTCCAAAGTGGCAGGCACTTCAAAAACGCGGCATTCCGCCCTTACACGCATCAAATCGCGATCCTCACTTTTGATTCCATCATCATCTGGGATATCGATGAAAACACTCACCATACAATCGCCTGTGAAGATCGGGATGGAGGGAATGTCTACTTTGACGGCGAGAAGGTGGTCGTGCTCGGGTCTAACAGTCTCAAAATTTTTCCTGCAGCTGCCGAATCGTTCGACCTCGAAACTGTTGACCTCAGGCGAAAAACCGGATTTCACTTTGTCGGAGGCGAGCTCAAGCCGATGACGCGCCAAGAGTGGAAAAAGTCTCCTTGAGGACCATCGAGATCCGGAGAAATGATTTTTCGTGATTGTCGGTTTTTCCAAATTTCATGGCGTCACATGATCACTGTAGGCAGTGGTTTCATCTTCCGCCAATCCCCCAGCTTCCGGCCCGCGAGTTGGCGGCTTGAAGAACAATGCCATCTGAATGATCCCGACCAGGGCCAGAAACTAGTTAGAAACGCGGCGACAATCAGAGCGATTCCGCCGATCAGATGGCTGAAGGAAAGAAAGCGTTCCGCCGCAAAATTCCGGTTGCACCCCCTCCAACCTGGGGCAATGCGCAGAGACCGAACCGCAGGCTTGAACCGGAGCGAAGCGAAGACAGGCAGCCCGAAGGTTGGAGCGAACGCGAGCTCAAAAAGCGATTCCCCGGCAATTGAACCTTGAATGATTCAAGAGGGTAAGGTCGCTGACCTGCCCCTGTTAAGTCGCTGAGGAAACCCTCACTCAGCCAATAGAGACAGCCCACGTGTCAGGATATTTTTGGCGATCGGACCGGCGACGCGGCTGCCGGACTCTCCGTTTTCGACAAACACGCAGATTGCCAGCCTGGGATTTTCGTAAGGGGCGAATCCGATGAACCAGGCGTGAAATGGGCGGTCCGGTCTCCCCGTTTGAGCGGTGCCGGTTTTTCCTGCGATCGCAACATCTTCGGAGCGCAGTTTTGAAGCGGGAGCGTCGGGCTCGTTGACGGCGCGCCACATGGCTTTGCGAACGACTTCAATGTGATCCGCGGAAATTCCAGACTGAGTCAGATCTGCCAGGAGGCTCGACTTTTCCTCTTGAACCAGATGGGCCTGGTAGCGTTTTCCACCATTGGCGACGGTGGCGGTCATGGACGCCAACTGCATCGGGGTGGCCAGCACGGTTCCCTGGCCGATCGTATTGATGGCCCGGTCTCTGCTGGTAAATGGAAGACCTTTCTTTTTGAAGTATTCGCTGGGAGGGTCACCACTTTTCTCGTTGGGCAATCCACATCCGGTCGAATCAAAGAGACCGAGCAGACGGGCGGTTTTCTCGAAAGGTTCGATTCCGGATTCGTTGGCGAGCTGATAGAACCAGGCATTGCAGGAGTGTTTCACCGCCTCCGAAAGATCGAGATCTCCGTGCTTGCCTGGCGGTTTTCCTGAGATCCAGCATTTCAGGTAAACATCACCGAAGTTGACGCCGCCTTCACAGGGGTATGAGCGATCCTCCAAACCGGCCATGCCTGCCGCCAGCGCTGCGGGAATTTTGTAAACCGATCCGGGAACGTAGGGGTGAACAGTTCGTGTCAGCATAGGATGACGGGGATCGTTGATGTAGGCTTCCCATTTCTCTTTGGAAATCGCGGGCACGAAATCGTTGGGATCGTATTCCGGAAACGAATTCATCGCGAGCACGGCGCCGGTATTTGGATCGATGACAACGACCGCTCCTTTTTTGTCCCGGGGAAACGCTTCGCGAACCAGGTCTTGCAGGCGGAGGTCGAGAGTGAGGGCAAGATCTTCACCTTTGGCCAGAGATTCGTTGAACGACTTCTCGAGGCCATAGGCTCCCTTGGTGTTCTTGACCATGAGATAACCGGTCAGGTGACCTGCCGTCTTACCCCGGGGATAGCTGCGTTGACCTTCCTTGGAGGATTCTGCGAGCACCGCGCCTTGAGAATCGAGAATTCGTCCCCGGGCTTTTGCCTCGGTATCCGCGGCGCGAAGGGGCGACGTCTGGAGGGACAAAACGAGGGCAAAGAGAACGAAAAGGAAAGCCGGGCACTTCATACCTCATCATACCGCGGTTTTTGCAGGCGTCTTTCAATCAAAATTGCGACGCCGAAATCCATTGCGGACGGGGGCGAACCGAGGCAAGAGATAGACCGCTACGCTTCCTTAGCGCAAATGTTCGCGAAAGAACCCGGTCGCCGGCTCAATAGCAAAAGCGTGCCCTCCCGGCGGCACCGTAAAAAGTGGCTTTTCCCCACCCGCCTGGAGATAGACAGGCTCGATCAGCTTCAAACAACGCTCGGCTTCCTGCGGTGAGAAGCCGTCCTTTTCCCCGTTGGAAATGTGCAGTGGTCGCGGAGCCACTAACAGCGCCAGCTCGGGAAGGTCAAAGTCCGGCAACAAGCGTGGAATGGCTCCACAGGCACAGTGCGAATTCCGATCGCGAACAAAGCTGGTACGCATGCTGCCATAAATACCCTGCACGCTGGTAGCGGCGACGCGCGGTTCCATGACGGCGGCACTGAGAGCAAGCAGGCCGCCAGTAGACACGCCAGTCACGCCGACCTTTTCCGGATCCACGTCCGCATCCGCGAACACCTGATCGAGAAGGATGCGTTGGTGCGCGAACAAGAGGCTGTACCAACCGTGCCCCTCCAGCCGCAGCGAACGATCGATATCGAGGTGACTGTCGCCCCCAGGTTCCATGCCGACATTTTCCATCGCATACACGACGTAACCCTCGCGGGCAAAATGTGCAGCGCAGGCATGTTGATAGCTATCTTCATCGCTGAGGATCTGGCTGACCTTACCGTGCCCCATGAAGCAAACGATCGCCGGGCGACGCTGCCCGGATGCTGCGGCACCCGGAGAGTTACCACCGGAAGTCAGTTTGAAATAGCGGAACAACTGCTCGTCATCGATCGAGACTCGAAACTCCTGCTGGTGAAAACCGTCGCCCGCTTCCGCCGATCCGACCTCCTCGATAGCGATTTCATCTCCGTATGGGAAAAGCATTTCTTCAACGAAGCGAGCGCGTAGCGATTTCTGCCAACGCAGCACGGATTCCTTCGAGTCGAAATTCGGCACGTTCAGCGGCCGCTGCTTCGCCAAAAGGGATGAATGGGAAAATCGGCGCGGCGGTGGCGGTGATGTCGCACTGGTCAAACCGGCACGGAAGCCTTCGATCTTCCGTGCACCCTCGAGGTCTGTGATTCCCAGACACACCCACCACGTCGGCATTCCGGAAAGGTACTGACCGGCTTCGAATTCGCGAAACCAGATGTCGGCGCTGCCCTCATTGCTCGACCCGCGAAAAGCTTTCTCCCGCCATCGATGCCAGCCATGTTCCTGAGGAGATTTGCCGTCGCCAAACGACCAGGAGCCCGTGTCGTTGAAATCAAACACCGCAAACACCACGGCCGACTGTCGAATTTTCCAACCCATGGCCCCGCCCCTGCCACCGGCAAAGGCAATCCGCGGAAGGCCTTCGAGCTCTCCCGGCACTTCCAGCATGCGGTAGTCGCGATTCAGAAAGGTGATATCCCCTGGCCCGGCCTCACTCTGCGCGATCTTCTGATCGTCCGCCAGATTGTCCAGAAGGTGATCGAGATCGATGGCAAGTTCACCGGCTGCGATTCGCTCCAGACTGGCTAGCTGCCGTCGGGGATTGTCCGATAGAAGCGAGTCAGGTCGATAGATCAGCAGGCTCAGCGTCTCCGCGACACCACCGCTGGCACCTGTCTCTTATACACATCTCCGAGCCCACGAGACCGAGGCTGATCTCG
>CAJXQE010000214.1 GCA_913058215.1 uncultured Verrucomicrobiales bacterium | reverse complement strand
CAAAGGAAGTGAGAAGCTGGAAAAAATTGAAAAATGTCGGATGACCCCTAAGTCCCTGAGAGAGAACTTTCAAAGGAAGTGAGAAGCTGGAAAAAATTGAAAAATGTCGGATGACCCCTAAGTCCGGATGAAGACAATCAATGTCGCAGGATCACGCGAATCAAAAGAACCTGGAATTTACGAAGCGGTTATGCTGATTCTTGGCTGCACTATGGGGAATGAATGCACCTCATCCAATCCGGCTAACTACCTGAAATCAAAAGGGTTGAAAAAGCAAAACCCGAACAGTAAGCGATTCACCTCGCTACTTCTCATTTCGAGGTCAAGCTGGTAGTTGATATCAACAAACGAACGTCAAAACGATAACCCTAACAAAAAAGAATGAAAAACTACAAAATTATTAACTGCACCGTTCTGCTTGCTGCTTTTGGAGTGGCACTGTTTATGGCGGACGCTCAAGGAAAGATCAAACAAAGTAAGAAAAACCGTCACACTGACGGAAATTCGCTTATCGGGATCGCGGGCGAAAACCCGTCGGGCGACCACGTGTTGCTGGACGAAGGAATGAAGACAATCACTATCACCTTATGTAAAGCTGAGTGCGACGCGATGTTCGAGGCGTGGAAAATCCACTATCACGGCAGGCCGGTGCGCCCACGTCTCGCGGCACTCGTGCACGGTCGGATGAAGTCGCTATATGGGAAAATGGGGTGGAAGAAGGATGAGTGAACCGTGCGGGTTGGGTGGCGTCTGACGGTCGGTTCATTCCGGCGGAATCACCCGCCGTGGGATGCCCCAACCGCAGCGGCGCGTGCTGTCTCATCCGCAGCTAGCGTCCCCTCGGGGCAATCGTCTTGAGGCGGCGCAGATAGCTACCTTTATGTAAACAGCTCCCAGCACGGATAATCTCCGCGCCTTGCTCATAAAGCCGGGAGCGACTGACTGACAGGAATTCGCTTTTTCAAGGAGTTCTTATCAGTGCGTCGGTCCTATCGGGATTGAGGGGGTGCAAAAGGCTTTTCGAGGCAATCCCTGAGAGAGAGCTTTCAAAGGAAGTGAGAAGGTGGAGAAACTTGAAAAATGTCAGATGACCCGATAATGCAGGATGCCCCCCTCAACGGCTTAGTGTCGATCCATAGTGCCTAGTTTCGAGGAATTAATTTTGTGGTCAGAGCCGCTCCAGTCAGCGCCACCGCCATTCCGGAAATTATTCTGATCGTGACGTCTTCCGTTAAAAATACAGCACCAAAAAGCACCCCGAAGATCGGTATGATGAAGGTGACAGTCGTTGTAGCGGTGGCACCGGATCGTGAGAGTAAATCAAACAAGAGAAGAAAAGCTAAAGCCGTGGAAAGAACGGCCAGCGCAACGGCGCATCCAATGGAAGGCCAGCTTGGGAGCTGCTCCGGAATCCGTGTTATCGCAAACGGAGTCAATAGCAGCGTCGCGGTGAAAAGATTCCCGATTGTAATCGACCAGGGAGATAGATCGCCCATGTGGCGTTTGATATACTGACTAACCCATCCATAGCAGATTGTTGCCCCAAGAGCGGCCAGAATCGAGGGCCCGGAGCCGCCTTCTTTGAAAGAGAGTTGGTCTCCGGCAAGAATGGCGACTCCCGAACAACCAATAATGAGGCCAAGAATTTGCCATCGCGTCAAAGGGATTCGTAGCCAACAGAACCCAATTAGAGCGGCAAAGATTGGAGTTGCCGCATTGAGGAGTGAAGTAAACCCAGCCTCAAGACTGAGGACGGCATAGGCTAGAAGGCACCAGGGTACTGCTGCGTTAAAAATGCCGACGATGAACATTTTTCCAGGATTGGCGCAAAGCTCTTTTAAAATGGATCGTTTGAAGAGTAAGGGGCTAAAAAGGAGGGAAGCAATGGCAACTCGCAACCAGACCAAGACAATCGGGCCAAACTCAGGAGCGGCCACCCGCATAAAAAGAAAGGAACCACCCCAAATCGCCGAAAGTAGAATCAGTTTGAAGAAATCCAGTAAACTCATCTACAGAAATCGGAACCCTAGCTTTATTTGAGAGATTTACACCCACGAAGGATGGGTAGATCAAGAACGATAGCACTCCATGCCTTGGGCCAATTGATTTGGTAACACTTCGAGACTTATTTCTCTTGATGGTGGAATAAGTTTCTAGGGGGCATTCGACACTTTTAATTTTTCTGTGGAAGCCTTCGCTAATGCGCCTGGCTTTGTTGAATTCCCACTATTTCATTGTGGCCACTCAAGCCCGCCCGGGCCCGGTGCCTCGATAGAATTTCTTAGAAATGCAATTCCTATCAGTCGGTGAAGAGTCCTCCCAAGCCCGGTCGCACATCCTGAATCGAAGCGTAGCGTTCCATCGGATCATATTCGAGCATTCGCGAAAAGACCGGGCGTTGCTTTTCCGTAAGCCTTACAAGCCGCTTCTCCATCGAAACGAACATGGAACCGGGAAGATATCCGGTGAGGATCTCGTGGATCATTACTCCCAGGCTGTAGAGGTCAGCCCGCTGATCGATAGGAGTCTCCTCGGAAAATTGCTCCGGCGCGCCATATTTTGGGCTTCTGAAAATCAACTCTTCCCGGTTTTCCTGACCTGAATTGAGGTTTCTATCCTCTCCACCTTTGGACTGATTGACTAACAGGCCGCACAATCCAAAATCGATCACCTTGGCGTTGCCTTCAGAATCTATCATGATATTCGAAGGTTTGATATCACCGTGAACCACACCATTTTCATGCAGATACTCCAGGGCACTGCAAACCTGCAGAATTACCCTGTTTTTTTCATCAGTGCTGAGCAGTCGCTTTCGGATCGCTTCTGAAAGGGTAATTCCGTGGACCAATTCCATGATCAGGTAGAGTTGATCCTCTTCATTTTCTCCCGCCCCGTAGACACGGGCAATATGGGGATGGTTCAGGCCGGACATTACCATTGCCTCTTTACGAAAGCTCTTGCGGACAGTCGTATCTTCCGCCCGGTCCGCCGAAATCACCTTGATGGCGACTTCCCTTTCGAGGAGCATATGCCAGGCCCGGTAGACGACACCCATTCCGCCTCTACCAATTTGTTTGATCAGACAATACTCTTCGAGGCCGGATTCTCTCTGAACCGACTCGAAATCTCCCGTTTCCGGGCTGCTTTCATACACATCAACCATTTCACTCTCTGAATCGAAATCGGATGTCCTCTGATTGGAAAAAAAACTTTTCTTTCTTTAGGGATCCTCTTTTCTTTAGACGAAGAACTATTTTTGATATGACTGATTCAGGAAGGGAATCTGCCCTCTGGTTTTAGTAGGTATCTTGTTTCTGGTTTTTCAGGAATAAGTTAAGATTGGCGCGATTTTAAGGGACGGCGGGATATCGTTTACATTACTGAGACACGCTTGGTGCGAATTCGAGACCACGGAGGATAGTCGCCACGGAAAGGGGGATTTGTTTAGCGATGAAGACACGGTGAGCGTGCGGAGAAATTTCCTGCATAGGATGAATGAGCGGGCCGCTTTGAAGAGTCAAAAGGCGCTTGGCTTGACCCTTTCGGATTCTCGATTTTTAATGATCGTTTTTCGGAATGCAGGTTTCAATTTTTCACATCCGAGGATGTTACGGAAATCACCTCAAATATCGGAACAGGTTCTTTGACTCCCCGAAATTCCTTTTCTCCAAGCGGCCGACTTTCCATGATGCTTGAAGCAAGAATGTGTGTCGTTTCCGAAATCAGGATTTGTCCGGCACTGCTGGAGGATTCGATTCTTGCAGCGAGATTCACACTGTTCCCGATGGCGGTGTAGTCAGAGAACAGGTCGGAGCCAAAATTCCCCACTGTGGCAAACCCGGTATGAATCCCCATTCCCACCTGAATGGGTTCGCGACCGTGGGAATGCCAGGCTTCGCTTAGTTCGACGATCTTTTCCTGCATCTCGCGGGCCATTCTGACGGCGCGCTTAGCGTGGTCTTTGACGTTGTCCGGAGCATTGAAGATAACCATGACGCAGTCCCCCACAAACTTATCGAGAGTTCCGCCATGGCGTGCGACAATTTCTGTCATCGCGGTGAGATAGTCGTTCAGCACAGCCGTGACCTCTTCCGGCTCTTTGCGTTCCGACCAGTCGGTGAATCCCCGGATATCTGAAAAGAAGATCGTGATCTCCCGTCGATCGGGTTGCTCCAAAGCAAACGCTTCCTCCCGCAGCGCTCGATTCGCTACGGAAGGGGATACGTATTTGCTCAGTGCCTTCAGGGTTCGATCACGTTCATCGTGACTGGTTCTAACCTGGCCCCATAGCATTCCGATAAGCGAAACGAGGCCTAACTCCGCGATGGGTAGAACTGGAAACATCCAGTTAGATTGAGCTGCGAAGAAAGCGCCGAGCCCATAAATCCCAAGGAAAGCCATCGCCAATGCGATTGTGAACCATGCCGAACGGGTGCGTAGAATAAGTCCCAGAAAGGCTCCAATGACTCCGCACCACAGGATCTGAATCCAGCCGGGGAGAAACCGCAGATGATTACTCTCGAGAATATTTGCGATCGCTGTCGCCTGAGCTAAAACTCCCGGCAATCTACCGATGGGAGTTGTCGCCACATCTGAAGACCCGGTGGAGACATTGCCGAGGATAACGGGCTTACCTGAAAGCGCTTTCGTCAAAAATGCGCCCTGCTCCGGGTCCGCAACTGCCGCGTGAAGATCGAGATATTGAAAAGCTGGCCGAAACTCTTCGACTCCGCTGGTAAAATTGATTCGGTATTGCAGCTGATCATTGATGGGGATGCGAAGGGTTCCCCGCGGTGTATCAACCAGCTTGATTTCTTTACCGGGCAGGACCCGAATTTGATCGGGGGTCAGCTCAAGCGTTTGAATCAAGGCCTCGAGGGCGAGGCCGGGATAAAGTTTTCCATCATACCGAATCAGCATGGGGACGTGGCGGGTTACACCGTTGGCGGCTTCCGGTGCGTTTACCGCACCATGGCTTCCGGGAAAGGAACGAAACAGGGGGATTGGGCGGATTCCTTTGAGTGCTTCCGATGTCCTGACATCAAGTCCAAACCTGTGACCTTCTATGAAATGAGGACTGATTTCATTGCTCGATGAGGTGTCACCTGATTCGATAGTATCAAAGAGATAAGCCAAGGTGACATCCGGTTTGTCGAGGATTGCGGAGGCAAGGGTTTCGTCGTGTTCGTCGCCGCTTGGCTCGACAAAGAGGATGTCGAAGATGATCTGCTTTGTCCCGGTCGCCCGGAGAATCTGAATAATATCTGAATGAACGGTTCGGGGGAAAGGCCAGGTCCCGAGTTGGGGATGGGCGACATCGTCATCTCCAATCGCTATCAAACCAAGCTCTTGCGAAGCTGGAATTCGCGGCCGGTGACGAAGCCGGAGATCAACCGTGGCTTCCTCCCATTCAAGAGCGGGAGCAAAGAGATGAAAAGCACCGCAGACCCCACCGAGCAGGGTAGTCAAGGCAACCGTTCGCAGGATTCCGAATCTCTTTCGCATTATTCTGAAAGGTCTTCGTGCTCAAGAATGATGAGCGGTGGTTCGACCGTCAACTGGATTGGAGTGCTTCCGGTTTGTGCGATGAATTCATGGTCTAAACCAAAGTAGATTTCCCAACTGTCGGACGGTTGCAAAAAGACAAACGACGAATTCAATGTTTCCTTCGTGACGAGGGCTGGAAAGGAATCCAGCCTCTCCCTTAATAATGATTCGTTAATGGATACTGATTTGGGATAACGTTTAATTTTGTCCTTGAGTCTCTCGATCTCTTGCTTCCATCCAGGAATGTTGGCATCGGAAATTCGTTGGGTCTTTAGAGAGGCGGGATTGGAATTCATCCCCACGTAAATTTGATTCATTCCGGCGAGCCGATAGTTTACTTTTGCTCCCAGGATACGGTCTCCCAACCCAGCATCTGAAAACGCCAAACTGGAGTAACATGAGATCCATTTCCCCCCAAGCTTTTCCGGAGTAAAGGTTACGTCGAAAACTTTGCCGGACAGCCTTTTCTCGGTGATGCCTGCTTTCGAATATTTATCTGCACCATAGCCCTGTCGCCATTCGTCAAAATGGGCCTCCCAGTTCCATGTCCAGTCCCAGACTCGATCGGTAAGCGGCACTAGCTGAACCAATTTTTCGGTGGATGAAGAAAGCTCAGCTTTCTCCTCTTTTTTGAGAGGCCGAATGCTTGCTTTTCCCTCGACGATTTCGACGGCGTATCCCGCTTCGACCTTTAGCGTTTCACCTTTTTCGAGAGTGGCAGAGATTTCGCCCTCGCTCACGCCGGCAACGACTCTGCCTTCCTTTGCATTCGCGAAAAACTTCGTTCCCTTGACCGCCAGAATCGCAGTGGGCGTTTTCAAACGGAATTCACGTCGCTCCTTTTTCAGCTCTTCGCCATCCACGTTGAGAAACAGATTGCCCTTCAAGAGTTCCAGACTCATTTTCGGTTCATCGGGCGCGGGGCCGGGCACTTTGATTCGTGTTTCCGTATTCTCTTCGGGACGAACCCGCAGCGAAGCTCCGCTGGAGGCATACATTCTCAAATCCGTTCCCTGCTCAACGACAATGGTATGGCCCGGTTTGGCGACGAGCCCCGGTTGTAAGGCGGGGTCATCTTCGTATTCCTCAGGCTCACCAATTACCTTCAGTTCCCCGGATAAAATCTGAAACATGCCGTCGTGCCGAATTGTGATGAGATCGGAAGTAAGGGCTGTGGAAAGCTCTTCGTTCTCACGCTTTAGCGTGTCCGAACGTTCTTTCCATTTTGCAATATGATCCTGATCTGCTTTTGAGAGGCTCGAAAGTGAGACCTCAAAATCTTTTCCCTTTACCTTGAGCTGAACCGAATCGCCATCGATGTCGAGAAGTCGACCTACAATCGAGTTTCCTTCTGAATTCGTCCATGTGCGAACTGGCTCTTGTGCGACTTCTTCGGTTTGAGCAACGCAAAGAGAAGTGGAAAAGAAGAGCAAAGCAGTTAAACGAAGAAAATGGTACATTGGGGTTTATTTTGGTTATCGAATAACTTCCAAAAGCTGAGGGGGATCTGGCTGATTGTAGGTCGCAAATAATATCACAGTGCTTCTGCATTTGCGGCTATAAAAAAAACGTTTTGCACTCCTCCAACCCGGGGCGGTACGCGTTGAAGGACTGGCTGGGCTGAAAAAGGAAACATCTCATCTATTCCGGGGACATCTTACCTATCCTGTCACGCCGGAAGTCGCGGGTTCGAGTCCCGTCCACTCCGCCAACTTTGGGGGGACACCAAAGATTGGGGGACAGTAGGGCCAAAGCTCACGGTCTTGACTCCAATCCATTTTCATGGCCAAATCTCTCCATGAACACAGGTTTTCGCTTTATCCCTCATGTACCCCATCGATCCCTGCCGGACCGACGTATCGATAGGCAAGCCTTGAAGCGCAAGTTCCTATCAGTAATTGAGGTAGCCGGCCTTCCCGGCTTAAAAATTTCTGGAAATTGACATGAGGTGCTTTTGTTGGAATTCGAGCCTCACGTGGCTGCTGATTTCCCTTCTTCTATTTTTGCTCAGCTTTGAATTAAGCGCTCAGAATTCTTCCGAGAGAACATGGACCTCGGCCGATGGCCGATCTTTGAAGGGCACTCTCCTCAAAGATTACGGCTGGAAAGTTTCCATCAAGCGGGGGACTCTCATTCTTGCGATCCCCCGGTCTTCTCTCAGTGTGGCTGATCATCAGTGGCTTGATCAAAACTGGACCAATTTGATTAACGCAAAAGTCGAGGTATCCCCCTTGTCCGGTATGCCATCCCGGAGAGACCCGGAGTTTGCCAAGAGGGTAGCAAAAAAGATAATTGATCAGGGATTTGTCCATCCTGCCTGGAGAGTCGTCGCCGACGGTAATGATCCGGATCCTAACACTCCTTCATTTTCTCTGATTGTCAGGGAAGGGGATTTTAATACAGGTTCTGAACTGACCTCTCAGAGGGTGATCTACGTATTGCTGGAATCGAAAGTCTCCGGGGGGACTCTTGCCTACGCGGAAGTTCCCTCAGTCTCAGGATTTGATCCGGACACGGCGCCAGGCACATTGATACAGCACCTAATTTCTGAATTGGATGCTCACCGTTACGATGCCCTTGTTCTTGGTGGGAAACTGGAGGCGCTCCAATCTTTTGGCAAAGAGATCCTGGGCCCCGGTTCCGCTGCTTCTCTCCCGGAACAGCGAGACTGCCTCATCGCTCTCGGGAGTGGTCGATCCTTGACTGAGGACCTTCTCGTGGACTACGCGATTGGAAAGCTGAGTTCTCCAGAGCTTTGTCTTCCTGCGGCGAGAGCTCTGGGTCTATCGAAAAGAATGAATGACACGAAAATCATCGACTCCCTCGTGGCCCTGCAAAGAACTCTATCTGATCCGGCGTTTCGTTCTCAGCTTGTATCCAGTTCCAGGGATATCTTTCAATGGAACCGCTTGGGCGTTCGCGGTCCTCCGCATCTCGATGCCATTGTGCATACCGCGATCAGCCGTCTCCGGGAGGGAGACGAAATGAGAACGAAAGGCGTTTTGGCTGGATGGCCTCGAATGAAAGATGAGATGGGGGCCGCTCTCCCTCCGGAGCAGATCGGTTTTTCTCAGTCGCATGAGGACAGCAGTCCTCTCGTCATTAGAAGATTGCTCGAAGATGTAGAGGCATCCCGAAGTGAACGTGCCGTCAACGATCTGTTATCTTACCTGGAGCGATACTACAATCAGTCGAGAAGATGGAAAAAAGACCCAGATCTATCCAACATCGGTCGGGATCTCCTGTTCTTTCGTGATTTCAGAATCCGCGAAAATAAGGCAGCCGGGGCAATTGATACCAGATTTTCAAGTGGCCAGACCCGTTCAATCTTCCCAATGCCTTACTCGGAAAGGATTGTCAAAATCATCGCCAAAGATACTCCTCCAGGAAAGATCAATGATTTGGTCGAAACCATTGGAATGCGAGGTGTCGGTCTTTTCCCCTTGCTTGCCGAGCTTTTCAACGATAGCCAGAGAAGGATAGATCCCTTGCATCGGCTTGGGGAAAGAAGGGAATTCGTGAGGGCCTTAACTAATCTTCTTACGAATGCCGAATACCTGGGAATTGAGGCAATTCCTCCTCCCGGGCTCATCGATACGCTGATTGCGGATGTTCAATACGACAAAGATAAACCCTCCAATCTGTCTTTTGTGAGAGAGTGCATCGAGATCCTACAATTTTACGGAAAGCATTCCGTGGCAGCGATTCCCGCATTGGAAAAATTCGGTGAATCTCTCGAAAGAGTTTCCCACTCAAGTTACCGCATAGCCGCAAAGGAGGCGGTCGAACAGATACGAATTGAGGCAGGGCTACCTCCAGGAGGCTGAAGATGTCCCTCCTGCCGTATTGTTTGAGAGGGCGTGCGAGCATCTTGAATTCGATCCCAGTCGGACTGATAAGAACCTTTTGAAAAAGCGAATGCCTATCAGCCATTTTAAATGGGGGGGACGTAGATTCATGCCTCAAGGCATTGACTCCAGCGCGTTTTCATGGCCAAATCTCGCCATGAAGACACGATCTCACCCTTTATTCCCCTCAATCCCAGCCGGACTGGTAAGAACTCCTTGAAAAAGCAAATTCCTAACAGATGCTCGCGACTGACTTGCCCCTTCGCTTGAAAAACTGGCGAAGAGTCTGAGGGATTGATTTTACGGATCCCACCGGATTTTTCCACGGCTCTTTGATCGGATTATCCGGTCATTGGATTCCGCAGAGGCAGTGTGATGAGCCCAACTCCGAAACCGACTGACAGCCTGGACCAGCTCAAAGAGCTGATACTCGGCGACGAGTTGCGTGAATTGTTGGTATTGAGCGAGCGGCTCAAGGAACTGGATGAGGATTCCGTTGACCGCCTCGCGCGGGATCTTGCGGCTGCGCTCCACCGACGCCGCGAGATGGGGGATCAGTCTTACGATGAACTCGTAGCCGCAATCCAGCCGGGGCTGGAGTCGGCTATCCAGAGAAGCGTGACCGAAGATAAGTCGACGCTCTCCAAAGCTCTTTTTCCGATTATGGGTCCGGCGATTCGGAATTACGTCGTCGACTTGTTTCGCGGTATGGTGGAGGAATTCAACGAAACGGTTCGCAACACCACCTCGGCCGAGCGCATCAAGTGGCGTTTCCAGGCAAAGCTGGCGGGTAAATCCTACTCGGAATTTGTCATCCTGAAAACGCGCAGCTTCTTTACTGAGGAAGTTTATCTGATGGAGCGAGGCACCGGGCTTTTGTTGCTTCATGCCGCGAGGAACTCAGAGGAAGAAGCCAGCGGCGAGGCGGACCTGGTATCCGGAATGTTCACTGCGATTCGCAGCTTCGTGAAAGACTCCTTTGCCCGGGGAGAGGCGAGTGAAGGGGATGGATCGGAGCTGGACAGTTTTACTTTTGGGGAGCGTGAGGTTTTGATCGAGGTAGGTCCGTCGATGATCGTCGCAGCGGTGACCTTCGGAGTGCCTCCAGCTTCGGCAAAGGATGAGTTGAAAAGCATCCTCGAAGATCTTCATGGCGAACTCGGTGACCGGCTTCGAACTTATTCCGGTGAAATGGAACAGCTCGAAATCGGGCGGCCAACTTTACGGCGCGCGTTGCTGGAAAGCAGGGAAACGGAAAGTGCGGACGAACGCGGCACCGGCATGTGGCGGGCCTGGCTTGCTTTCGGGGTCATCGTGCTGTCAGCGGCGGCGATTTCCTTTTTTGGAATGCGTGAACAGGGTAAATGGGATGGGTTTGTGGAAGCACTGCGGTCGGAACTCGGAGTCGCCGTGACTGCCGTGGAAAACGATGGCTGGTGGAGACATCGCACTGTGCGCGGTGTGCGTGATCCTCTCGCCACCAATCCGGCGATGATTGCGGAACAACATGGTATTGCCCCGGAGAAGACTACCTTCGCCTTTGAATTCATCGAATCGATGGAGCCGCCCTTCACATCGAGACGAAAAACTCAGAGGGAAGAGGAACAAAAGAAGATACTCGCTCCCCTCCGTGACGATCTCGAGAACTCTGCCTCGACCGCCTCCGTCACCGGGGTCCAGCAGAATATCGATAAGAGCAATGCCGAACTCAAGGAAGTGATCACCGCTCTGCGGTCAGAGATCGATAACTCCGCCTCGATCGCCTCCGTCACCGGGGTCCAGCAGAAAATTGATAAGAGCAATGCCGAACTCAAGGAAGTGATCATCGCTCTACGGTCAGAGATCAAGGCACAGCGGGAGAGAGAGCGTCGGGTCCTGGAAGGATTGATCCGTAGTCAGTTCGCCGGCTTCGGAGGGCTGACCATCGAGTTTGACGATGCAAGCGAAACGGCACGATTTGCCGGTGATCTGGCAGCGCAAGATTATCAAGAGGTCAGTGATCGAATTACACCCCTGGCAGAACTGATCAAGGTCGACACATCGGAACTCCGTGATGACTCTTCGGCACGGCTTGCCCGGGTTCTGAAACAGATCGAGGGAATCCAGATTCTCTACCTGAGTGGCACTCTCGACGAAGGAGACCAGCAGAGGATGGAGGCCCTTGAAAAATTAACCTTGGAACTCGATAAACTGGCGCTTCTTTTGAACCGGGTCTATCGATTCGAAGTTCTTGCGCATCCTCTGATCGGTCCGAATCGGGCGGGCAATCGTATTGTCGAAGCTCGGCGGGCGGAACAGGTGCGGGGCCAGTTGACCGCGCTTGGAATTGCGGAAGACCGAATTACTACTCGATTGAGTGAAAATTTTGCTCGCGGCGGAGAGGGTGTCAGCGTGATGGTGAAAAAGCTTGGGAAAGATACCGAGAGCAATGATTAAAAAAAAAATCTGCCTGATCGGTGCCTATGCCGTGGGAAAAACGAGCTTGGCGAGACGATTCGTGAGCAGCATTTTCTCAGATGATTATCTCACCACGGTAGGGGTGAAAATCGATCAGCGTAATGTGTCGTCCGGGGGCAAAGATGTCTTGCTGATGGTCTGGGATATCGCCGGTCGCGACGAGTTTCAAGCGGTTCAGAAATCCTACCTCAGGGGCTCTTCCGGATTTGTCTATGTCATTGATGGAACGCGTCGCGAAACGCTCGAAGCGGCTCAAGAGGAGATGGCGGAGATCGACGAACAGTATCCCGGGGTTACCTCTGTCCTTCTGGTCAACAAGCATGACCTCATCGAAGAATGGGAGCTGGATGATTCCAGTTTTGAGGAATTTCGAAACCGGGGCTGGGCAGTATTTTTCACCAGCGCCAAGACTGGAGAAAATGTCGTTGAGGCCTTCGATACCCTGACTGCGGAAATGCTGAGCGTTGATGTGAACTGAGGAAACGATGAATGATACTAACAGCTTGAATGGCGGCTTCCGGAAGCAAGCATTGAGTGCCCTCGAAGTTGCAGTGCTGAAAAGAGATTCTGAAGGGGGCTTCTTCTTGATAGAGCCCATGCCGGAATGGTGGAAATCAGCATTTGGCTCGACCGAAGCATTCTGCGATCACTCTTATTTTCTGGATGATTTTGTCAGGGGGGCGGCGGCGGATGTTTGGGATCTTCCCGGCGACGACGCCCGGACGCTTCGATCCGGAATCTGGGAGGAAGAAACAGAGGGAGGGACCCGATTTTTCGAAGCAATCGCTTCCCGCAGAGAAACTGGAGAGTCCCTGCTCATTGTGAGTCTGGCGGATGATCAGTCGCAGCGACAACAGGCCTTCGTGCAAATTGCTCACGATGAAAGCCTCAGCCGCCGTCAGATGCGTAAGGAATTGGAGAAGAAACAAATCCTGCTGCAATGCATCATGCACGATCTGGGAAGCCCGCTAGCGACAGTGCTGACGAACCTCCAACACATCAGCCGACATCTCGGAGACGATCAGGGCACACTTAAGTCGGCCCTGCACCAGGCCATCACTCAGGCGGAGCGGCACCAGAAACTGATTCGTTCCATCACCGATGTTTTTGCGGCCGATATTGCGCTGTCTCTTATACACATCTGACGCTGCCGACGAAGAGGAT
>CAJXQE010000213.1 GCA_913058215.1 uncultured Verrucomicrobiales bacterium | reverse complement strand
CGAGATCAGCCTCGGTCTCGTGGGCTCGGAGATGTGTATAAGAGACAGCGCATAATGGCGGCCCGCTCTGGAAGGAAAATCACATCTGGTATTGCAAACCGGAGATGTGGAAATCGCAGGCTGAGGTGGTTCGTGAAATTGGAGCGGTCGAAGATTTGCTGCTCGACCCGAAGCTGAAACCCGCCCCTTCCGAGGTCGCGATTCTCTACAGCACTTCCTCAGACATCTGGACCGTCAGCGGGAATCGCGCATTTGGATTCAACCGGATGCACACCTGGATGGCGCTGGCTCACGCGCAAGTCCCGGTCGAAATGGTGGCCGAGCGACAGGTAGTGAGAGGCCAACTCGAAGGCAAAAAGGTCTGCTACCTTTCCGGACCTAACCTCACCCGCGCTGCCGCTGAAAAGCTTCGTGACTGGGTCAAGGCCGGCGGAACACTCATCCTTTCTGCCAGTGCCGCCGGGCGTGATGAGTTTAATCGCCCCCTTGATCTGCTGGACGACATCCTGCCTTCCGATCGAAATGAAATCGTCACCAGCCAGAAATTTCTCAACTCGGGTAGCTATATGTATATCCTGAAGCCGCAGGAAACCGTCACCACAGACAGCGGACAATCTCTGGAAGTGCTTTCCGTTTCACAGCAACAAAAGCCTCGCCCGGAGGCGACGGTTCTCGCAACCTTCTCTGACGATTCCCCTGCCACCGTGCGTCGTTCCGCAGGGAAAGGCGCGGTAATTTCCCACGGATTCCTTCCGGCGCTCGATTACATCAAGCAAGCTGTTGTGGCTAGAAAGAAACTGGTGGCCGATGCGGACGCACTAAAAAAACCGGAGCTGAAACAGGGCGATCATCCCGCCCCTCCAGTTGAGCAGGAGAACGGAAAAAAAATCAACAAGCCAGCTGCCGATCCTCGCATCGACCGTTCCTACAACCCTTGGGACTTCTCAGCGCTGACGCGGGAGTTTCTGCTCCAGCCTGTTCGCGCGGCGAGGATTAATCCAGAATTGCAATGCGATCTGCCGCTGGTCGATGCGACTCTTCTCATGGGTGATTCAACTTCAGCGTGGCTGATCCCGCTGGCCAACCAAACGCTAGAACGACAGGAGAAAGTTGGTTTTTCATTAAGGGTCGAAAAGCGGATCGTGACAAAGGTGGAATCGGTTTACCACGGTGAAGTGGCATTCGAGCAGAACGACGGGGTCGTGAAGTTTTCCCTGCCGCTCGATGCGAGCGACTATGTGACCGTCCGGTTTTGAGGAGGCTGCCATTGCCTGTTCGAGATCCCGCTCTGCTTACCGCGACTGATTCGCTTCTGCTCGAAGGAGTTTCTCGATCACCCGCCCTGAGTAACTGCCTTTCTTCATCTGCTCGATATCTTCGCGGAGAGATGGGTCGACACTGAGCAGATTGCATTCATCAATTGCCAGAAGCGCCTGCAAGGGCTCGTATTCGGATTTGGAGCGAAGCGCCTTGCGCAGAACCGGAATCGCCTCATCGGTTTTCCCCAGTCCAGCAAGAGTTCGGGCCGCCTGGATTCGAACTACCGGATCGTCGTCTTCGAGCAGTGGCAAAAGTTTCGGAATTGCGGCTTCGGCGCCGTCGCCAAGAAGGAGGCAAGCTGTCACGGCCCAGTATCTCAAGCAGACATTACTGTCGTTAATCACCTCAAGAAAATCCTCCAATTTTCCGGAGTCATTCAAAGTGATGAGTTTTTCCAGGGGATATGATTCGTCATTCTGGTAGGCGGAAAACTCCCGACCCGCTAAGCCTTCCGTATAGAAAACGCTGTCACGGATCGCGAGAAGATGACGTTCATTTTCCGCGCGGTGTTTCGCGAGGACTTCCGCCAGTTTTGGATCATCGGCCCGGTTTTGTATGTTGTCAGGGTCGTCGGCTACTCGATACAATTCCTCCTTTGCCTTGGGCTTGAACCAGCGCGCCTGCTCCGGCGTAGATTGACCGAGCTTCACGGCATCCTGCCAAACCTGATAAGCGGGGATCGCAAACGAGTAGGCATTGAACTGCATCACCGGTAGATGGGGAGTGTAGTTCCGGACGTAGAGATAGTCCTTACTGCGCACTCCTCGAACGATGTCGTATCGCTCGCCCCGCCGCCCGCGGAAGGTATGAGCATAGGACCGCCCCTCTTTCTTCAGGTCTCCGAGGAAAGCGGCTCCCTGCATGTAGGCCGGTGCTTCTATCCCTGCCAAACTCAGGACCGTCGCCGAAAGATCCACAAAACTGACAAGCTGGTCGGTCGTTCCGCCGACAGCGGAGAGTCGATATTTCGCCCATTTCTCAGGCATGTGCACGATCAAGGGAACGTGTGTCCCACTGTCGTAGGCAAAACTCTTTCCCCGAGGCATCGACCCCCCATGATCCGAAAAGTAGAAAACGATCGTCTCATCGGCGAGACCGTCTTCTTCCAATTCTGCCAGAATCTGGCCGACACGATTATCCATGTTCTCGAGGCAATCATAGTATCTCGCCATATCACGGCGGGTTTCCGGGAGCTCAGGGATAAATCCGGGGAGAACGACGCTGGCGGGGTCGGTCTTCGTCTCACGATTTTTCCATTTACCGGGAAACAGACGGCTCTCGTGTGTGTCAGTGATATTGAACACGGAAAAGAAAGGCGCTCCTTCGGGACGTTTTCGCCAATGGGCTTTGTTGCTGGATTCATCCCATGCGGCAGACATCGCTGCCTTTGAATCTGCCGGTCCGCCGTTGTAATCCGTCTTGCTGTTATTCGTCGTGTAGTAGCCTTCGTCCCGTAGATATTTGGGAAAGAACTCCACGCCAGGTGGATAGACAGCCTTCGAGCGCATGTGCTGCCCACCGATACTCGTCGCATACATTCCCGTGATCAGCGTCTGCCTCGCCGGAGCGCAGACCGCCGCATTCGAAAAGCAATTCAGGAAACGGACTCCGCGCTCCGCGAATTGGTCAATGTTCGGTGTCCGTGCGACGGGATCACCGTAGCAACCGAGCATAGGGCTATTGTCTTCGCTCGTAATCCAGAGAATATTTGGGAGCTCCCCACGGGCAGTAGCCGAAACGAGAAGCAGAAGAACAAGAAAGAATCTCATGGCGGAACCTATGAGTTTCTTATGGGTGATGTCAACGTCGGGCTCCGACTCAACTTTCGGCATTCGGTCCGCCGCCCGGGAAATTAACCATTTCTCCTCCAAGGCCAAGTTGATAAAGCGGTCGAACCGCTTGTGTCTTCTTTTTCTTCAAGCTTTGTTCTGCGCCCTTTTCGCGAACATCTGCAAAAACGACTGAATTCTTCCACTCTTCATTTTCTTATAATTGACACGCATTTCGGATAACTTTATTATTTTTGTGTTTACTTATCAAAATTATAAAAGATAATCACGGGTATGAATCGCGATTCTTTTTCGGCTTTAGCCTTGTCTTTATGCTTTTTTCTATTTCCTGGAACAGGCTCGTCCCAGGGAGGCCTGGATCAGGCCGCCCCGATCGGAGCTTATCTCGATGGTGCACTGCCTTCCGAGACTCCGCGTTCCGCCAGCGGAAACTGGACTCTTGTAAATGCGTTTCCCAATCTGACTTTCATCGACCCTGTCCAGATGATCCCGGTTCCGGGTTCCAACCAGCTTCTGGTGGTTGAGAAAACCGGAAGGCTGGCAGTTTTTGAGAATGATCCGGCAGCGCTCAGCAAGACGGTTCTCTTCGATATTTCCAGTCAGGTGGAATCGCGCCATGACTCCGGGATGATGGGGGCTGCTTTTCATCCAGAGTTCGGTCAGACAGGATCTCCGAATAAGGACTACGTCTATGTCTACTACCGTTATACCCCTGACACCACGGAAGCAGATGAAGCCTACTGCCGGCTTTCACGCTTTACCTGGCAGTCCGGATCGCCCTCGATCAATCCAGCGTCCGAATTCATCCTGGTAAATCAATACGACCGTCACAATTGGCACAATGGAGGTGGGCTACTTTTTGGTGCAGACGGATTTCTCTACTTTTGCGTGGGAGATGAAGGTGGAGCCAACGATCCATTCAACACTGGTCAGAAAACGAACCTAGGACTCCTTGCCGGGGTGATGAGAATTGATGTCGACCAGGATCCCACGCGCTCCCATCCGATCAGAAGACAGCCCCAAAATCCCGCGACTCCTCCCAGCGGATGGCCAAACTCCTTTTCCCAGGGCTACTTCATCCCTAACGACAATCCATGGCAAAGTCCGGACGGAAGCACTCTTGAAGAATTCTGGGCGATTGGTCTCCGCTCTCCTCACCGTATGTCATTGGACCCAGTGACCAACCGGCTCTGGATTGGAGATGTGGGACAAGGGTCCCGTGAAGAGGTGGACCTCGTGGTAAAAGGTGGAAACATGCAGTGGCCCTATCGCGAAGGAAATATTGGGGGGCCGAAGAGCAAGCCATCTAATCTCATCGGGACCGATCTTCCACCAGTCTGGGACTATGGCCGCACCCTGGGGGGATGTATCATCGGCGGATATGTCTACAGGGGCTCCCTTCATTCGGACCTCTACGGAAAATATCTCGTGGGTGATCACAACAACGGAAGAATTCGGTCGATGACCTACAAGCCTGGCCAGACACCTCAAATTGAGGAGCTGGTCACCTTGAGCAGACACGGACCTGGACCCAAAAACGGGCTTGGTTCATTTGGGATCGATGCCGCTGGAGAAATTTATGTCCTGTCCCTAGCAGGAACCGCTCAAGACGGAGGGATCATCTACCGGCTTCAACGAAACGGTCCGGCTATTCCTGAGCCCCCTGCGACCCTATCCCAAACCAATGCCTTCCAGGACCTGAATTCTCTTACGCCACGTTCCGGAGTGATGCCTTACGATTTGATTCAGCCCCTCTGGTCTGATGGAGCGGAAAAGAAACGCTGGATCGCTATTCCCAATGACGGCACTCCCAATTCAGCGGCCGAACAGATCGATTTTTCAGAAAATGGGGAATGGACCTTTCCGATAGGAACCGTCCTCATCAAGCATTTTGAGTTCAACGGGCGTAGACTGGAGACGCGATTCTTTGTTCACGGACAGGATGGGAAATATTACGGATTTACCTACAAATGGCGCGCCGATAATTCTGAAGCTGACCTTCTTCCCGGCCCTCCGGTTGATGAAATCATTGACGTCGGAGGAGGGCAAACTCTCGACTGGCATTTCCCCGGAAGAACAGAGTGCTTTACTTGCCACACCGAGGCGGCCGGGACCGTTCTCGGCCCAAAAACCCGGCACCTGAATCGCGATTTAACTTACCCTCTGACTGGAAGATCCGACAACCAGATTCTGACGCTGAGCAAGCTGGGATTCTTTTCAAACCCGCCCGCTGACGCCTCTATCCCTCAGCTTCTAACTGCAGCGAATATTTACGATCAAAACGAAACATTGGAGCGTCGTGCCCGAGCCTATCTGGATATCAATTGCTCGCAGTGTCACCGCCCCAATGGACCTACCCAGGCAACTTTTGACACCCTCTTCACGACACCATCATTTTTTCAAAATATGATCAATGTCGACCCGGCCAACACCCTCGGGATAGCCGGTGCAAAAGTGATCCTCCCGCAAGATCCGTCGAAATCCATTCTTCGCGAAAGGATGAATTCGATCGACGGCTGTTGCGCCATGCCTCCCCTGGCAAAAAATGCGGTCGACGCAGATGCTGTTCAGAATTTGACTGACTGGATCCAGTCCCTCGATCCAGCGAACACTCCAGCTGGCCCAAATCCCGGTCCTGCTCCGAACGATTATGCGATTCCAACACCAACTCTGTCACTGATCGGAGGAGGCCCGGACGTGGGGAATCCATTCCAGGTCTCAGTGACGTTTACTGAATCCGTCTCCGGAGTGACTCTGTCCGATTTTCTGATCACCAACGGAACTGCTACAGGACTCACAGGAGCAAGCGCTTCCTACACCCTGACAATTGAGCCCCTGACAAACGGGCCGGGAACTGTTCGGATTGGATCAGATGCTGTTACGGATCTTAACGGAAATGCTAATCCCGGTTCCAACCTGCTTGCCTTTAATTTTGACGGAACTATTCAACCCAGTCTACCAGGACTTCAATATGAATACTTCGAAGCTGAGTTTGAATTGCTTCCCGACTTTTCCACACTCACTCCGGTGAAAAGCGGCACAGTTGCAAACCTCACCCTCTTGCCCCGGGAAAGGGAAGACGCCTACGCTTTTCGTTTCTTTGGCCAGATCAATTTGAATACAGCTGGCAATTACACTTTCCATCTTACCTCTGACGACGGAAGCCGTCTCCTCATCGATGGCTCCACCGCAGTCGACAATGACGATACTCACGGCCCGATCACCGAGTCGGGCACTGTGACTCTCGCTTCAGGGCGCCATGCTTTTGAAGTCCAGTTCTTTGAATTTTACGGAGATGATGAACTTACCCTGGAAATCGAGGGACCTGGACTGCCAAGACAGTTGGTATCCGACTCGATGCTATTTCAAGGAACGGGAGGTGAAATCCCGAATCGTCCTCCCGTTCTTCAAGTTCTCCCTGATCAGTTTTCTCAGTCCGGGCAGTCGGTGTCTCTTCCGGTTTCAGCGAACGATCCGGATGGAGATGCTCTAATCTTCACTGCGTCCGGGCTTCCTGCCGGACTGTCAATCAATACAGACACGGGAACGATAAGCGGGACAGCCACTGATCCTGGAACCACAACCGTGTCCATCACTGCAAGCGATCCAGAAGGTCTCAATGATACAATCGCCCTCTTCTGGACAGTCACGACTCCGGGCCCCGGTGGCGATGACCCCGGACTTCTATACGACTACTACGAGGTATCTACTGAACTCCTCCCTGATTTCTCATCTCTCACTCCCGATAAATCCGGTGTGGTCGCCAACCTGGATCTTTCGCCCCGTCTCATTGAGGACAATTTCGCATTTCTCTTCCGCGGAGATATCAAAATTTCCAATTCGGGAAGCTACACCTTCTATTTGACTTCGGACGACGGAAGCAAGCTCCTCATTGATGGCGCAACAGTCGTCGATAATGATGAAACGCATGGAAGTCTCACCATATCAAACACGGTGAATCTTACCGGAGGAATGCACCCTATTGAGATCCAATTTTTCGAAGAGTATGGTGATGCCGTTTTGACCTTGGAAATCGAAGGCCCCGGTCTCGCGCGGCAGCAGGTTCCGAACAGTATGCTGAGCTACAACAATGAGGGGAGCAACCGGGCGCCGATCTTGACATCCACACCGAATCAGTCCAGTCCAACCAACCAGAGTGTCTCTCTTCAAATTTCAGCGTCTGACGCTGACAACGATCCGCTTACCTATTCGGCAAGCGGATTGCCGATCGGTCTAAGCATTAACCTCCAGTCAGGCCTCATCAGTGGTACGCCGACGAACCCGGGAACGGCAAACGTCATCCTCACTGTCACGGATGGAAAAGGAGGCACTGCCGCTGACAATTTCACCTGGACTGTTTTTGAATCCGGCCCGGGCGGCGGCCTTCCCGGAATTTTCTACGACTACTACGAGGAAACTCTTTCTCAGCTTCCAAACTTCTCGACCCTCGTCCCGGTGAAATCGGGAACTGTATCTGCATTCAACCTGTCACCGGCCGACCGGGTTGATAAGTTTGCGATCCGCTTCTTCGGCGATATCAATATTTCAACCGGGGGCAACTATACTTTTTATCTCACATCCGACGATGGAAGCCGCCTTTGGATTGATGGCAATCCGGTGGTGAACAATGACGGACTTCACGGGAGTGCCGAGCAGTCGGGCAGCATCACTCTACTCCCGGGAGCTCACATGATCGAAGTTGCCTTCTTCGAAATGTACGGCGACGAAACTCTCATCGTGGAAATCGAAGGTCCCGGAATATCCAGGCAGGCCATTCCTGACTCCATGCTTACCTACCGCACAACCGGCGGAAGCGAATCGGGGAACGGAAGCGAAAACCCGGAAGATCGGTACACCTCTTTAGGAAGCAACCAATCTGTATCGATTGTCCAATTTCAACCTGATAATTGGATCGGCGCGAAGATGAACCGGCAAAAAGGCGATAATAAGTACAATACAAATGGAGCGTCCCAAACTGCGCGGCTCGACTTTCGTCGCCCCAGACCAGCCTACGTATATTTCACCCTGGAAAATGACCGAACAGTTCCTGATGACGTCAAAATTTTGGCATCCAGCGGCGGGCGGAAATTTGTTGTGAACTACTATCAGCTAACTGGCGGCCCTCGAAATGTTACCGGAAAGATCTCCGGAACAAGCCTTTACCTGCCAGCTGTTGAGCCCGGAGAGCAGATTCGATTCAAGGCGAAGTGCAAACCCTCCCGCAGCATTCTCCGCCGTCGGGGAACGGACCGGGTCAGCATCATGTCCAGTTCCACCTTTGACGGCCTGGGCAGCGACAAGGTGAAAGCAATCCTCAAAAAGAAATAGGAAGCGCGCCGGGAGCAGTGACAAGCTACTGACGGGGAACCCCAAGAGAATCCGGATGCCTGGCCGGCAGAGTATCCGCTTTGCTGGCACGGAAAATTCGTGCATCATTCAAGGTGTGGAAAGAAGATCACCAGGAAAAAGCGCCCCCTATGCGACTGTGCTGGCAGCTTTGTTGGCCGGGGTAATTCAAAGCTCGTCCATAGCAAAGCCACCAAACATCGTTTTGATTGTGGCCGACGACCTCGGCTACGGAGACATCGGCTGTTACGGCTCAACGCAAAACCGAACCCCGAATCTGGATCAACTCGCAAGGAACGGGGTTCGCTTCACCGACTTCCACAGCAACGGTCCCATGTGCTCCCCCACTCGCGCCGCCATTCTCACCGGACTTTACCAGAGTCGCTTCGGTCGTCGCTTTGAGTCCGCGCTCAGCGCGGCGAGAGGAGATGCAGGCTTACCTTTGGAAGCGGTGACGATTGCGGAGTTGCTCCGCGACAAGGGCTACGCAACCGGCATGTTCGGAAAGTGGCATCTCGGTTATGAGCCTCCGTTTCTTCCAACGAATCAGGGCTTCGACGAATTTCGGGGACTCGTTTCAGGGGACGGGGATTTTCACACGAGGATTGACCGCTCAGGAAACGAAGACTGGTGGAAGAATGGTACTATTGAAATGGAAAGAGACGCTTACACCACTGATCTCATTACCCGGGACAGCATCGATTTCATAGAACGGAACAAGGACCGGCCTTTCTTTGTCTACATCCCCCATCTTGCGATTCACTTTCCCTGGCAGGGCCCGAAAGATCCTCCGCACCGCAAAGCGGGAACCAACTATAGCAAAGACAAGTGGGGCGTCATTCCAGATCGCAGCAATGTGAGTCCCCATGTGAAAGCGATGATCGAAAGCCTGGACGACAGTGTCGGAAAAATCATCACCTCTCTTGAAGAATTCTCCCTGACCGAAGACACTCTGGTCATCTTCACATCTGACAATGGAGGTTACCGGGACTACGCCGGAGGTTTTGAAAACATTTCCGACATGGGGCCATTGCGTGGCGAGAAAGCAACTCTCTACGAAGGCGGCCACCGAGTACCGGCGATCATTTCCTGGCCGGAGAAAATCCTTCCGTCAGTGAATTCTGAAACGACGATGACCTTCGATTTGTTCAACACGATCGCGAAGGTCGCAGAGATCAATTCGACCAGTTACGCAAAAGGTGACGGCCGTGATCTGACCAACCTCTTGCTGAAAGGTGAACAAGTTCCCCCGCGAATGCTTTTCTGGCGGATGGGTAAAACCAAAGCGGTTCGTCAAGGGAAGTGGAAGCTCATTTTGCGCGGAGAACAAAGCCCTGAGCTTTACGACCTCGATCAGGATCTCGGGGAAACTCAAAACCTCGCCGATACAAATCCCAAAATATTAAAATCGCTGCTCGACGCTTTGGCTCAATGGGAGTCCAGCGTCGACGCATCCGCTCGCGCATTTGAAAATTAACTTCCTATGAGCCGATTCAAAACCATTCTCCTTGTCGGTCTTCTCGCATTTCTTACAAGCTCCGCTACAGCGGGAGATCGAAAGCCTAACATCGTCTTCATCATGGCCGACGACCTCGGCTACGGGGATCTCGGCTGTTACGGGCAAAAGCTGATAAAAACCCCGAATATTGACCGGCTCGCGTCGCAGGGCATTCGATTTACTCAGGCCTACGCCGGCGGCTCTGTCTGCACCTCCTCACGCAGCGTCCTGATGACCGGCTTGCATGCGGGACACACGGCGGCTCGCGACAA
Organism: uncultured Verrucomicrobiales bacterium; assembly: GCA_913058215.1. GTDB lineage: Bacteria > Verrucomicrobiota > Verrucomicrobiia > Verrucomicrobiales > DEV007 > Arctic95D-9. The sequence goes on along the minus strand of CAJXQE010000213.1, from coordinate 2,823 downwards.
TATCCCTCACTATCCGACCTACCTTCAAGACGACGACATCACGGTCGCCGAAGTTTTGAGCGATGCGGGCTATCGTTGTGGAGGAATTGGCAAGTGGTCACTCGGAGATGCCGGCACCCCCGGTCGCGCTACCAATCAGGGATTTGATTCCTGGCTCGGTTACCTCAATCAGGACCACGCACACTACTACTTTCCCGAGTATCTAGACGCCGACGAAGGCCGACTTGAATTCCCTGACAATACCAGACTCCGATCCCACTATAGCCACGACACCTTAACGGAATGGTCTCTCGAATTCATCGACAGCTCAAAAGACGCGCCCTTCTTTTTCTACGCCGCTTACACCCTGCCTCACTTCTCATCTAAAGAAGAGGACAAGGACGGGCTAGCAATCCCTTCCACGGCTCCCTACGACGATGAAGACTGGGAGGAAAAGGCGAAGAAATACGCAGCGATGATTCACCGTCTCGACAGAGATGTCGGCCGAATCGTAAATCGAATAGACGAACAAGGGCTCAGCAGTAATACTCTGATCATCTTTACGAGCGACAACGGCGGCCACTCTACCGTCGCCAAACGATTCAACACAAGCGGCCCGCTTCGCGGATTCAAACGCGATCTCACCGAAGGAGGAATTCGCGTTCCCTTGATTGCCCGTTGGTCCGGCACAATTCCGGAGAATGCCGCTTCAGATGAAGTGATCGCATTTCAGGACATGCTACCTACCTTCGCAGAACTCGGCCATGGGACTGCCCCGGCCAACATTGATGGAATATCCATCGTCAATGCCCTCAAGGGCGGAAAAGCGGAACAGGAGCGCGACTACCTTTACTGGGACTATGGGCACTGCCGGCGCTTCTACGACCAGGCGGTGAGATGGAAAAACTGGAAAGGAATCCGACTGGGACGGGAGGAAGGACGAATTCAACTCTACGATCTGAACAAGGATCTCCGGGAGGAAAATGATCTCGCATCCGAAAGGCCTGAGATTGTTGAAAAACTTTTAGCGATAATGGAATCAGCCGCCACTCCCAGCGACCTGTATCCCGTCGGAAAACTTTACAAGGGGTCGCCTCTTTGGACCCGAAAATCGGACGGAATGGTTCCGCTGCCTGCTCTCACCGGGAAAGAAAATCCCGCGATCCTCAATTCGGAGTTCATCTATCCTCCCGGAGAAGGGCCGACACCAACTTGCCATTCATCCACCATCGTCGAAACACCGAAAGGACTTGTCGCCTCATGGTTTGGCGGAACCAACGAACCTCATATTGACAATTCAATCTGGGTTTCCCGACAGGAGGACGGAATATGGACGCCCCCTCTCGAAGCCGTCGACGGCTCCGAAGGAGAAGAGCAGGATCATCGCACAGGCAATCCGGTTCTGTTTCAAGCAAAAGACGGTCCTCTCATGCTCTTTTATAAAGTCGTCGATCCAAAGGTCGGGCGCGCCAGCCATTGGTGGGGCATGCTGACCACTTCCGATGACGGAGGAAAGACATGGTCAAAACCCCGGCGTCTCGGTCAGGATGAAAAACTGGGAAGGGGCAATCCCAATCTGCTTGGTCCAGTGAAGAACAAGCCTGTTCAGTTGGCTGACGGCGCGATCCTTTGCCCGAGCAGCAGTGAGCATGAGGGTTGGCGAATCCATTTTGAAAAAACCTCCGATCTAGGGAAGACATGGGAGGTGATCGGGCCGATCAACGATGCTTCTCAATACAACGCGATACAGCCAAGTATATTGATTCATCCGGATAACCGTTTGCAGATTCTTTGTCGAAGCAAAGAAGGAGTCCTCGTTCAGAGCTGGTCCGAAGACGGAGGAGAGACATGGGGAGCAATGAGCTCTACCAACCTTCCAAATCCGAATTCCGGTACAGATGCGATTACTCTTCAAGATGGACGTCATCTTTTGACCTACAACCACACCGTCAGGAAAAAGAATTTCAAAGCCAGTCGCGGCAAGCTGAATCTCGCGATCTCAGACGATGGCCAATCGTGGAAACCGGTGATCACACTGGAGGACAGCGAGGACGAGTTCTCCTATCCGACCATTATTCAAACTGAGGACGGAAAAGTTCACCTTACCTACACATGGAAGAGGAAAAGCATCCGCCATGTGGTTCTGGATACTGACAAACTATCATTCCCCTAAACACATCGCAAACGGGCTTTGCCGGGATCTCGTCTTTCGGATAGGAAATAGTTGAACAATGCCAAATAGGAAGCTGTCCGCAACCCTGCTCACAAAACCGAGTTAAGAAGCTAAGTGTGCTTTTTTACCGCGAAAAATATCCAGAAATTACTTAACACTTTTCTTTCTGGCATCACTTTATCAATGAATGCCCATGAAACCGCTTCTCTATCTGACTTTATTGTCAATGATGTTTGGCTTCTCTTCCTACGGAGGAGAATCGCCGGATGCGTTTTTCGAAACAAAAATCCGCCCGCTTCTCGCAGGGAAATGCCATAGCTGCCATGGTGAAGAAAAGGCAAAAGGAAGTCTACGACTCGATCACATCGAAGCGATAACGAAAGGCGGCGATTCCGGTCCTGCGATGGTGAAAGGCAATCCTGAAAGATCACTCCTGATTGAGGCGGTTCTGCGGACAGATCCGGAATTTTCCATGCCCCCAAAAGATACGGATGCTTTATCTCAAGCCCAAATTGCAGACTTAAAGAAATGGATTGCGATCGGCGCCCCCTGGCCGGAGGCGATAGTTTTAACCGGGGTAGAGCGTGACGAGAATGGCTTTTCCGCCGGGGACCGCGACTGGTGGGCCGTTCAACCCCTGTCTCTTATACACATCTCCGAGCCCACGAGAC
>CAJXQE010000212.1 GCA_913058215.1 uncultured Verrucomicrobiales bacterium | reverse complement strand
TCGGCAGCGTCAGATGTGTATAAGAGACAGGAATTGTATGTCGGCGCTGATGACAAGACGGAGACTTTGAAATATGGCCCGGGAACCCGGTGCTTTAAATTCGCCTTCTTCCGGGATTCGACGTTTGAATCTCCTTACACAGGGGAAAACAAAGCTTATATCGACAATCTGGATATTGTTCCCGTTCCGGCAAGTGCCAGTCTGGCCGATGCTATCGATCTTTCCTCTTCTTTGGTCTATGGATTGAATTGGACCTCCCAGAGCGCTACGACTCACGATGGGATAGACGCAGTGGAAGCTTCCGGTCTCGCTGTGGAAGATTTCGAGACGATGTATGTAAAAATGCCGGACGATCCAGGCTTGTTGACGTTCTGGATGAAAACTTCGACTGAAGAAGATGCAGGTTTCCTCGATGCATTTGTCGATGGTGGCGCTATTGCTGAAGCCAGCGGTGAGCAGGACTGGAGACAAGTGAGTGTCAATCTGGGCCAGGGAAACGATCGGGTTTTGACTTTCAGATATTTCAGACAAAGTGACGACGGCGGTGAGCAAGGGGACAACGCTGTCTACGTAGATCAGATTGTTTTTCAACCGGGACAAACGAATTTCAAACCGGATCTGTCTATCAAGGCTCCGGGCAGTGGCTGGAAAGGGCGCAACCGATACAACGCCAGTGGTTCAGGTCAGATCGCAAAGTATCGCGCCAAATCAAGACGTCCTTCAGGGAAATTTAGAATGAGCTGTAGAAATTCCAGTCCCGAAGGAGACTCGATGAAGTTCCGCGCAACCAAGAGCAGCAGACACTTCCTGGTTCGGTATATTATTCGTTCGGAAGGGCAACTGTTCAATATTTCTGCGGAATTCCAGACAGGTAAATTCTCGACTCAAACGCTCAATCAGTTTCAGTCTCAGGGTTATCAGGTTTGGATTGATCGGTTCTTTGGAACGCAAAAGCGTTCTCAGTCTGTCAAAGTCCGTGCAATTTCCGAATCCGACGGCAGAAAAGTCGATGCAGTGAAGGCTGTCCTGAAAGTGAAAAGATAGGCTGTGTTGGTCTTCATTACCCCGGGGCCTCCTTATCCCAGGGATGCGATTTCTGAAATGAGCCCGGGGCCACGGTAGACCAGTCCAGTGTAAACCTGCACCAGGGCTGCTCCGGCCGAGAGTTTTGCTTCTGCTGCTTCCCTGCTCATCACTCCGCCGGAAGCAATGATGGGAATCGCTTCGTCCATGTTTGAACGAAGCGTCGCCAGGGCCTGAGTCGATTTCTGAAAGGCGGGACTTCCGCTGAGTCCACCGGCCTCTTTTGCGAGAGGGTGATCTTTTACTAAATCCCGATCAATCGTGGTATTGGTGGTGATCACTCCGTCGATGCCGGTTTCTGAAAAGACTTTCCCGAGTCCGGCGATCGCCCCTTCTTCCAGGTCCGGAGCAATTTTGATAACAATCGGAACAAGCTTTCCTCCGTGGGAATCCTTAATCTCTTCGCGTTTCGCTTGAAGTGAGATGATGAGGTCGCGGCAAGTGTCTTCGCTTTGTAAATCTCTGAGTCCCTTTGTGTTCGGGGAGGAGAGGTTGGCGGTGATGTAATCGGCTTTTCCGTAAACTCCTTCAAAGCATTTGAGGTAGTCCGAGAGAAAATCCTCATTCGGAGTATCGAAATTTTTGCCGATATTGATTCCGAGGATGCCCTGGAATTTTCGGTGTGATTTCTCCAGATTGGAAAGCATTCCGTCCACTCCCGGATTGTTGAATCCCATCCGGTTAATGATTGCCTCATGCTCTTTGAGACGGAAAAGGCGGGGCTTTGGATTTCCGGGTTGGGCGCGCGGAGTCACGGTCCCGACTTCGACATGGCCGAATCCAACCGCCCCGAAAGCATCAACGCAGGACCCTGTTTTATCGAGCCCTGCCGCAAGTCCGACCCGGTTGGGAAATTTCAAGCCCATCACCTCGATAGAGGAGTCAGCAGAGTCGGTTGATCGGTTTGCCCCCGTAAGAAGGGAGAGAATTCCCAATCGGTTGGCCAGATTCATCAAATCGAGCGTGACGTGGTGCGCTCGTTCGGCGTCGAGGGCAAAGAGGAATTTTCGGGCGATAGGATAAAAATCGGGCATTTCTGTATCTAAATACGCGGGGAAAGTGCTGCGGGCAAAAGGATTGATTGCTGATCGGGGAAAATCGACCGAAATTAGACGAGCTAACCGGAATTGAATTATGAACCGCATTGTTGTCGGAGCCGCCTGTTTGAATCAAACTCCCCTCGACTGGGAGGGGAATGTCGGGCGTTCGGTTTCCGCTATCGACGAAGCAAGGAACAGTGGCGTTGGCTTCCTTTGTCTGCCGGAGCTCGCCATCACTGGCTATGGTTGCGAAGATATGTTTCTCGCACCGGAAACGGGTGATCGGGCGCTAGATGCCCTTTTTGAGATCGCCGAAAGTGCAAAGGGAATGGTCGTGGCGGTCGGTCTGCCCCTGTGGTTTGAAAGTTCGGTGTTCAATGTGGTTGCCGTGATTTCTGATGGTGAGGTGATTGGTTTTGTCGCGAAACAGAATCTCGCTGGTGACGGTCTTCATTATGAGCCGCGCTGGTTCAAGGCCTGGCCGATAGAGAAAGTGGATACGATTGCGATTCGGGGAAAAGATATTCCGCTGGGGGATTTGGTTTTCGATATTGGCGGGGTCCGGCTTGGATTCGAAATTTGTGAAGATGCCTGGGTCGCAAATCGTCCGGGAACAAGGCTGGCCCGCAGAGGTGTGGATCTAATTTTTAACCCCAGCGCCAGTCACTTTGCGTTTGGTAAGCAGATGATCCGCGAGCGATTTGTTCTCGAAGGATCCCGCGCCTTCGCATGCGGGTATGTTTACGCGAACCTTCTCGGAAATGAATCGGGCCGGATTATTTTTGATGGTGGAACCGTCATTGCCGGCGGCGGAAATTACCTGGCGGAAGGGAAACGGTTTTCGTTTCAGGACTTTATTGTGACGCCGGCGACGGTTGATTTGAACCTGACCCGATTGCACCAGGCGAAGCAAGTGAGTCACACGCCCACTGTGGGTGAGGAGGACGGGTTCACGGTTCGGTCTGCATTTTTGCCGGAATGGAAGGGGCCGGTCGTGAAAGACACGAATGCTTCTTACGTGGAAGACCGCAAGGAGGAGGAATTTACCCGGGTGATGGCACTGGGCTTGTTTGATTACCTGAGGAAATCTTATTCCGGCGGATTTGTGGTTTCCCTGAGCGGAGGCGCTGATTCAAGTGCAGTTACCTGCCTCGTGAAGCTGATGGTGGATTTGGCGACCCATGAACTGGGTGACGATGGATTTCGGAAAAAGTTGAGTCATATCAATTTTGAAGATCGCGTTCCGATTGAGCGTTTGCTGACCTGTGTCTATCAGGCCACGCGGAACAGCGGCGAAACGACGCGCAATGCTGCCGAGACTTTGGCCAAAGCCGTGGGTGCTCAATATCAGGAATGGGATGTCGATGCACTGGTGGTCGGCTATCGCGAAATGTTGGAAAAAGGAATCAAGCGTGAGCTGACCTGGGAGCAGGATGACATTACGCTGCAGAATATTCAGGCCCGGGTCCGGGCACCCGGGATTTGGATGTTGGCCAATATTCGAAATGCGCTGCTACTCGCGACCAGCAACCGCTCGGAAGCGGCGGTGGGGTATGCGACCATGGATGGCGATACCTGCGGCGGGCTCAGTCCCATCTCGGGAATCGACAAAGCGTTTCTACGCCAGTGGCTTCGCTGGTTAGAGAAAGAGGGGGGGGAGCCGGATATCCAGCCGATACCGGAACTCGAAGTCGTCAATGCTCAAGCACCGACTGCAGAGCTCCGGCCGAGCGAGGAGAATCAGACGGACGAATCGGATCTGATGCCTTATCCCATTCTGGATGCGATCGAGAAACTGGCGATTCGCGACAAGAAGTACCCTGTAGAGGTTTTTCATCTCCTGGCAGAGAAGCATCCGGATCATGAAAAGGAGACGCTTCGCGGCTGGGTCGTGAAATTTTTCCGACTCTGGAGCCGGAACCAGTGGAAGCGGGAACGTTATGCTCCCGGGTTTCATGTCGATGACGAAAACCTGGATCCAAAGACCTGGTGCCGTTTTCCGATTCTCAGCAGTGGTTTTTCCAGCGAACTCCGCGAGCTGGAATCGCTGACTCTTTAAATAGTGGCTGCTCAATGCTGTTGAATTTCCAGTGAAACTCCTTGTAGGAAACACTGCTTTACGGTTTTCGGGAGTAGATTCTTTGGTCCTGTTCATTTATCGAAAACAAGCGTCCGGCTCTGCTGCACTCGGAATTGACGGTCTGAGCAAGACCTGAAATTGGTTAATATTTATTGAACATCCACTTTACTTTCGTAAATTTTCGTGCTTACTACAATTGGTGAGTTTCTGAAAATTATGAAGGTAGAGCAAAACGTGGTGCGTTTCGAAGCGAAAGACTACTTCAGTCTGTTGAGGCAGCGCTGGGTTATGTTCGGAGTTGGAGTGCTTGGAACTGCGGTTTGTGTCGTTGCTCTATTTACGATGGTTCCACTTACTTTCACCGGAGTTGCCGTTGTGAAGGTAATACCCACCGAATCACAGAAGCTGGCGCCACAGCAGGCTTCCACTTCTCCGAGAGCGGCCTCTCTGAATTTCATGAACACGGAGGCGGCGGCGATTCTTTCCCGATCCAATCTGGACGCGGTGGTGCAAACGCTGAAGCTGGAAGAAAAATGGGAAACTGAAACCCGGACGGAAGCTCGTGAGATCTTGCGAAGCAAAGTGAAAGTTGCTCCCCGTTCCCAATCCAATCTTGTCGACATATCGGTGAGAATGCAGGGCGGGAAAGAGGCCGCAGAAATGGCGAACGCCATTGCCAATCAGTTCATCTCCCGACGCAAAGGGGAAATCAGAACTCAAGCGTCAGCGATGGTGGCAGCCGTGGAGACCGATCTGGCCCGGCAGCAGGATAAGGTGACTGCTCTGAAGGATGAGGTCGACATGCTAAGGCTTGAGGAAAGTAAGGAAGTCGAAAAAATCGGGGAACTGGACAAAAATTATCTCATTCAGAAAAACCTTCTCAGTTCGATGGAGGCCCGGTTTCAGGGCGCAAATTATGCGAGTATTGCAGGAGGAAACCTGGGAACCGTATCTCTTGCGGAGTCAGCGGAAACTCCGACGAAAGCGGATGCTCCCGGAATCGCAGTTCTCAGCGCGATCGTTACCCTTTTGAGTATCGCCGGTGGAGTGGTGATCGCCCTTCTTCCTGTCTGTCTTTCACGTGGAGGTGAAGTGATCGGTCGGCTGGAGAAACAATTGAGCCTTGATCTCGTCACTTTTGTGAATCGTGGCAAAATTCTCATGCACGAAAATGAGGAATCGAGTCATGAAGATGCCGAGGCCTATCGGGCGCTCCGGACCCGTCTTCAGAAAATGCCTCTTGGTCCTTCGAGGATGGTGACAATGCTGGCCTGTAGTGAAGGCGAAGGCCGTTCCGAGGCGGTCATTAACGCCGCATCTGTTTTTGCTGATTCGGGGAAATCGGTGCTTCTGATTGACGGAGATTTGCATCGTCCTTCGCTTCACGAAGTCTTCACTGCTTCTCCTCATCCGGGATTGTCTGATTATCTTCGCGGCGAAATGCGGCTCGAGGAAACCGTCGTCAAAACGCATTATCCCAATCTCTGGCTGATGCCGAGCGGACCGGGTTGTGCGGATTCGTGCAGCCTTCTTGCGGGAAAGCGCATGATCGATCTAATCTGGGAGATGAAAGGCCGCTTCGACTATATCTTTGTGAATTCACCTCCGATCTTCGGTGCCTCCGATGCCATGGTCCTGACCGGGTTTTCCGACCAAACCTTGTTGATCGCGGATCACCGCAAGCATTCAGTTAAGGATCTGAAACGGGCCAAACGCACTGTCGAAATGTCCGGCGGGAAATTTTCCGGCCTGATTCTAAATACTCCGGCGCCGAAAGTGAATGCGAAAAAGAACGGCGGAATTTCTGCTGCAGAGATTTCCTGAGCTGGGGCTACTCATTCGTTAATCAGGAACGGCGAAAGGATCCTTTGCCTTGGGATCTGGATCTACAAAGTATTGGATCCGTTCTTTCCCGGTCATCTTCCGTTCTTTGATGGTGACCGCGCCCCCATTGGCGAGAAAGATGGCTGACTGATAGATTGTACCATCCCTGATATTGATTTTTCGATTAGAGTCGTGATCAATGTCGAACGCAACATGGACTTCCCAATACCAAAGCCCGGGTTCGAACATTCGTAGATCAACGCCAACAACCTTTGGAGGCAAATACTTGATTTGATCGGATCTACCAGGTTTCGGAATGACTGTCTTTGCCTTAGCGATTATCTCACTAAGTGGAGCCAGTTTTTTATCTTCAGGCTTCCAAGCCCATGAGGCGTCACGGTCGGATTTTTTGGCAAAATATTCACGTAGCAGGTCTTTGGTTTTGCCGTCACCGATGAGTTCACCGGGGATGGTATTACACACTACAAGGTCAGAATCTTCAGCAAGGATGGATGCCGAAAGAAGGTAAGGGATCACCAGCAGCGTAACAATGAAAAAGGCGTTGCCGGACAATTTTGATTTCATTTTCTGAGCCCGGGGTCTAATCCGATTTCACATACCGCCGCAGCTCAAAGTCCTCATCCTTGTGGAGGACTTCTTCGAGCGTAAAAGTGGATTCAAATTCCGGCAGATAGACATCTCCTTCATAAGGATGAAAAACGTAGCTGAGGTAAAACTCGTCGCAGAGTGGTAACATCTCTTTGAAGATCTGAGCCCCACCGATGACGAATACGGTGTCCTCTTCGTCGAACAAATCGAGCGCGGCGTCACAACCGGGCACGACTTCGAATCCTTCCGGTACGGTGTCGAGACTTCGGGAGATGACGATGTTCCTTCGCTTGGGAAGAGGGAAAGGGAGCGACTCCATCGTCTTTCGTCCCATCAGAATCGGGTGACCGAGTGTGAGTTTTTTAAACCATTTCAAATCTTCGGGCAGACGCCAGGGGAGGTCGCCGTCTTTTCCGATGACACGATTCGATGCCATCGCGACGATGGCTTTTAAGGTGGGGCGGCTCATACGGCAATGGGAGCTTTGATTCCAGGATGCGGATCGTATCCGACCAGTTCGAAATCATCGTAACTGAAGCCATCAATCTCGCGGATCTCCGGATTCAGCTTCATGATGGGAAGGGAACGCGGTTCGCGGGATAGCTGCTTCCGCGTTTGATCGAGGTGATTCTGATAGAGGTGCAGATCGCCGAAGGTGTGGACGAAATCGCCGGGCTTCAGATCGCAGACCTGCGCCATCATCATGGTGAGCAGGGCGTAGGAGGCAATGTTAAACGGAACACCGAGAAAGAGATCAGCACTGCGCTGGTAAAGCTGACAGCTCAGCTCGCGGGATTGCACATCGACGTAAAACTGAAACATGGTGTGGCAGGGAGGGAGCGCCATTTCATCGACCACATCCGGGTTCCAGGCGCTGACGATGTGCCGCCGGCTCTCCGGATTGTTTTTGATCGAATCGACGACCTTGGCGATCTGATCGATGCCGCCGGGATGATTGATCCCTTCCCACTTTCGCCATTGCCGACCGTAGACCGGGCCGAGATCACCGTTCTCATCCGCCCATTCGTCCCAGATTGAGACGCCATTGTCTTTCAGGTATTTGATATTGGTGTCGCCTTTGAGGAACCAGAGCAGCTCATGAATGATGGAGCGAAGGTGCAGTTTTTTTGTGGTGAGACAGGGGAAGCTTTCCCGAAGATCAAAACGTGCCTGAGCGCCGAACACCCCTATGGTGCCGACTCCGGTTCGGTCGTCACGTTTTTTCCCGTGAGTCATCACGTGATCTAAAAGTTCGAGGTAGGTTTTCATTAGGAGAATCGTGAGGAGGGAGTGGAACCGACGGCTCTGTCCAGTTGCGATAGAATATCGTCAACATTTTCGGAAATGAGGAGATTATTCGCGTCCGCAGCGGAAATGAAACCGCCCTCCACCTGCGTTTTCAAGGTGAAGGAAATCAGTTCATCGTAAAATCCTTCCACATTGATCAGGCCACTTGGTTTGTCGTGGATCGAAAGTCGGGACCAGGTCAGCATTTCAAAAAGTTCATCAAGTGTGCCAATGCCTCCGGGGAGTGAGATGAAGGCATCAGAGAGTTCAGCCATTCGGAGTTTCCGGTCGAGCATGGTCTCGACGATTTCCAATTTTGAAATACCGGGGTGTCCCAGTTCCTTATCGAAAAGATAAGTGGTGATTACACCAGTGACTTCACCTCCTGCTTCAACGCAGGAATCGGCCATAACTCCCATCAGGCCGACACTACCACCGCCGTAGACGAGGCGAATTCCGCGTTCCGCCAGAGTCCTTCCGACGAGGCGTGCAGTTTCCTCATACCTCGGGCTGGTCCCGCTGAGAGATCCGCAAAAAACACAAATGGACGAGATTTTGTCCGGCATACTCGTAAATGGCAGCTGATAGGCAGGAAATGCAAACAGTTCCTTTTTGCTCCGGTGCGAAATGTTACCGTTTTGTGAAATTGCGTACCTCAATCGGGTTTTTCGTGGAAGATTCGACTTCGCGTTGTTACTGTTACGCTATGGTAGCCAGGCAGTATTTTTTTGAAGGCCGAGTCCAGGGAGTCGGCTTTCGCTACGCGACAAAACAAATCGCGAAGGGCTTCGATGTCGTTGGCTGGGTTCGGAATCTGGATGACGGCCGCGTTGAAATGAAAATTATGGGCGATGAAGAGGAACTGGACGAATTTATTGAAGAAATGCACGACAGTCCGCTCGGGCATCACATTCAGGAACAGGAACAGTTCAATGTGCCGCTATTAGAAGAAGTGAAAGGGTTTTCCATTCAGTAGGTAATTTCATGAGTATTCCGGCAGTCGAGGTCAAAAATTTAACCAAGGTTTTCCGAACCGGGCTCTACAAGGATTATGTGGTGGCGGTGGACAATCTGTCCTTCGAGGTGAAGGCGGGAGAGGTATACGGACTGATCGGTCCCAATGGTTCGGGGAAGTCGACGACGATGAAGGTCGTTCTCGGGCTGATGGCGGCGAGCCAGGGGGAGGCGAAGGTCTTCGGTCTCGACAGCGGCGACATCCGGGCAAGGCATGAGATCGGATTTCTTCCAGAGAATCCCTATTTCTACAAGCACCTGACCGGGACGGAGACGCTGAAGTTTTACGGAAAACTTTGCGGGATTCGGGGGAAAGAATTGAAAGACCGCATCGCGGAACTTCTCGAAATGGTCGATCTGGAAAATGCGGCGAAACGCAGACTGGGTGGGTATTCCAAAGGAATGTTACAGCGGATCGGATTGGCTCAGGCTTTGATTCAGAGACCGCGACTGGTAATTTTGGATGAACCGACTGCAGGAGTTGATCCGATGGGTTCCCGTCAGATTCGAGACCTGATTTTGAAACTGCGTGACGACGGGGTGACCGTATTCCTTTGCTCCCACCTTTTGGAACAGGTGCAGGAAGTCTGCGATAAGGTGGGAATTATTTTTAAAGGTCGGATGCGTCGGGAGGGTCCGCTGGAGGAGTTGATATCGATTGAAGATCAAACGGCGATGACTTTGGAACATGCTTCTCCTGAATTGCTGAAGTCCATTTCCGAACTCGTGGAAAAAGATGGTAAGGCAAGGCTGGTGGAAACCGGACGTCCCCGAACCACCCTGGAAAGATTGTTCATCAGCATCGCGACTCAGAAACACAAAGCGTCAAAAGATGAGTAAAGAATCCGCAGAAAAAGAAGAAAGGATCGCTCCGGCAGATCGCAAAGTGCCTCTCTTTTCGCTGGGGCGCGCCTGGATCATTGCCAGAGGGACGGTGACGCAGTTGATTCGGATGAAGACGCTGTATTTCCTGCTGGCGTTTGCTCTGATTATCGTAGCGTTCGGAAATTTTAGTTTGGGCGGAACTGCCGCCAAAGAGTTGTCGACTATCAAAAGGGCCTGTTTCGGTGCGATGGACAGTTTTGCCTGGATGTTTGCGATCATTTCGACGGCCTTATTGATTCCCCGCGATCAGGAGGATCGAACGCTTTACACGATCTTATCCAAGCCGGTTCGGCGGATGGAATATCTCGTCGGAAAACTGATCGGTGTGTTGGTGGTTATCGGCGTTTTCCTGGCGCTGATGTTCGTCGTTACTTCTATGATCCTGATCGCCCGGCAATCGTCCTTTATTGGAGACGAGCTGTCAGCCATGGATCAGAACTCCCGGATGAGTCAGGAGCAGCGAATTGCTCAGATCGAATTCATCCAACGTCAGGGGTTCCGGTTTGAACTCGGGATTTCGGCGATCGCTTCCTTTTTAAAGGCGGCCGTGATCGCTTCGGTGACGATTCTTCTTTCCACTTTCGCTTCGAGTTCCCTTTTCACCATCGTGATCAGTCTTCTCGTATTCCTGATCGGGCACTTTCACTCGCTGGCAAACAGCTTTTACAAATATCACTCAGGCGACAACATCATCGTTCAGATGCTCTTGAAACTGGTGAAAATCCTCATTCCGGATTTCCAATTGTATGCCTTCAGTGAAGGAATTGTGATGGGCGGAGCCGTCATCTATCCGCTCGTTTGGCAAATGGGACTGATCACCGTCGGCTATCTTGTCGTTTTTCTAATGCTCTCCGCTCTGATCTTCGTCGACAAGGAATTTTAGCCGATGAAATTTCTTCTCAAAAAGATTCCCCGTTTCGTGCTGGTTCTCGTGGCACTGATGATTTTCGGGCTAATCCGGGCTCCGTTTGAGGAACGGGTTCGTGACGAGATGATCGAAGCAAAGCTACTTCTGCCACCCCCGGCTCAAGACACTATCGAAAACCTGAGCCAATCCGCATTGATGGCGACCCTGGGCGGGCTACGGTCTCTCGCTGCTCTGTATCTTTCTCTGGGAGCCTTCGAGCATTTCAGCAACAAGGACTGGGATGAATTGCGGAATTCCTATCTCATTATTACCAGTATGGAACCCCGCGACGAAACTCACTGGGTCTCGGTGGTCTGGCACCTGGGAATCAATGCGGCGGCCAATATGGAGATCGATCGAAATCTGCCCATGTTTGAAAGGAAGCGTCGCTTCAATGAATACGTGACCGAGGCGGTGGCACTGGCAGAGAAAGGGATTGCTCAGATTCCTGATTCCGCTGCGATTCGGGTTCAGTTGGCCGAGGTTTATCGGGAAAAACTCAAAGATCCCTGTGCGACCGCGCAGACATACAAAGACATGGTCGGCCTGCCCGGGGCACCGGGATATGCGATTCGTTTCTATGGCTATTTTCTGGCGGACTGTCCGGGTAAGGAGCAGGAAGCCTATGATCATTTGATGAGCCTCTACCAAGTCGAGAAACACCGAAAAAAAGGAACTCTTCCCATTAAGATTCGAGAGTTGGAGGAAAAGTTGAAGATTCCTCAGTCAGAGAGAATTCCGCCGGATCCTCGCAGCCGAAGAACCCCATCTGAGAACGGAAAAACCGTTCTTCCCGGAGGAATCGAATTGCGATAACGCACCTTTTTCTTCCCTATCGTTGCGAAAAGTCTTATCTATGGTTAGTTCGCTTTCTTTTCCGGCCTCCCATTAGTAGAAGACCGGTTACTAGCTGGGAATGAAATACGCAATTTTTGGAGATATTCACGCAAATCTGGAGGCCTTTCTGGCTGTCCTGGAAGACGCGGAAGACCAAGGTTGCACAGATCATGTCTGTGTAGGTGATATCGTTGGCTACGCTTCCGACCCCAGCGAGTGCCTTCGCATTGTCCGCAGTCTGGATTGCCCTGTGGTCAAAGGGAATCACGATGAGGAGGCTGTTCTTTCCACATCGCTTGAAGGCCTCAATCCCCTTGCGAAGTTTGCGATGGAATGGACTCGCGAGCAGCTGAATGAAGATGAGCGGGAATACCTGACAAATTTGAAACTGGTTCGTCAGGTTCGCGATTTTACGATCGTTCACGCGACTCTCGATACTCCCGGCTCCTGGACCTACGTGACAAACAAGTTCGATGCGATGGCGAGCTTCAGTTATCAGTTCACTCAGCTTTGTTTTTACGGCCACACTCACACGCCCCGCATTTATGTGAAAGGCGACAGTGTTGACGCGATGGAAGACACCACTGTTAACCTCGAGATGGGGCGTAAGTATTTCATCAACGTCGGCAGCACCGGGCAGCCTCGCGACGGGGACTGGCGCTGTTCTTATGCTATCTACGACGTTGAAAATCAGGAAGTTTCGATTCGCCGCCTGAGGTATGATATTCAAAAAGCGCAGGACAAAATCATCGACGCCGGGCTTCCGGAAATGTTGGCGCATCGTCTTGCTCTCGGGAAATAAGGAAGAGTGAACGTCAACGATTGCGACCGGATCCTCGTGATTAAGCCCAGTTCGCTTGGCGATATCGTTCATACCATTCCCGCCGTCCTCGCCATCCACCGAACGGTTCCAGGCGTGGAGATCAGCTGGGTCGTGAACACTGAGTGGGCACCCTTACTCGAAGGGCTTTCGTTTCTCACACACGTAATCCCATTTCCACGAAAAGAATTCAGAGGTCCATCCGGAATTCTGGCAGCGAACCAGTGGGCCAACCGGGAACTCAAGCCCCTGAAGCCCACTTTGACGATCGATTTTCAGGGCTTGCTCCGAAGTGGATGGATGACCTGGAAATCCGGGCCGGAATGCTCTGTCGGATTCGACAAAACCAGAGAGGGTGCCCGACTTTTCTATGATGTGAAAGTACCCGTGGAAAACTGGAAGGGGACGCATGCTGTGGATCGGTACATGGCGCTGGCGCGGGCCTGTGGCATCACTCCCTCTTCCCAAACAGAGTTTGAGTTGCCGAAGGGAGAAGCTCTCGATGGACTGGACCTTCCTGAAGCTGACCCGTGGATTCTTTTGCATCCATTTTCCCGCGGGGATGGAAAATCATTCACCGTAAGCGAAGTCATTGAATTCTGTCGGGAGTCTGCTCCGTATCCAGTCGTCCTCGTTGGTGCAGGAGGACCCGAACTCCCGGAGTCGCTGCCAGAAAATGCCTGGAATCTGATGGGGAAAACCAGTCTGGGACAGCTGATTTCAGTGATTCGTAAGGCATCATGGACCGTGAGTGTGGACAGCTGTCTCTTATACACATCTGACGCTGCC
>CAJXQE010000211.1 GCA_913058215.1 uncultured Verrucomicrobiales bacterium | reverse complement strand
CATACGATATCAGCCTCGGTCTCGTGGGCTCGGAGATGTGTATAAGAGACAGCCCCCTGTCCGAAGAGGAGCGAATCAACTTCGTCGATAAGCGCTTCCAGGAAGCGGACACCCTCGAGAAAGCCATTCGCCGTCTCGTTCTTCTTACCCTGACATCGCCACGCTTTCTCTATCCGGATACCTCTTTCGATGAAACTACCCGTAACCATTGGTCCAAGTCAGCAAGCCTCGCGATGACACTTTGGGATTCGCTACCCGATGCGGAATTGATCCGGCGATCGAAGGCTGGCAGTATCAAAAACCCGAAGGCATGGGAAGAACAGGCGAGACGGATGGTTTGGGATCGCCGCACCCGGGACAAGCTCAACGGGTTCTTTCATCACTGGCTCGAACTGGACCGTGCCGATGAGGTCAGTAAAGACAGCAAACTGTTTCCGGAATTCAGCGAAAAGGTCATGTCCGATCTTCGTATTTCTCTGGATCTTTTTCTCGAACAAACGATCTGGACCGGTCACTCCAACTACAAGAATCTCATTCTCGCCGATTACCTGTTTCTCAATTCCCAACTCAGCGATGTTTACGGAGATGGAAAAGACCAGAGCGGATTCCAGAAAGTCTCTCTCCCTCCGCAGAATCGTGCCGGCGTCATCACTCACCCCTACCTGCTCACCTCCTTTGCCTATCATAACAACACCTCTCCCATTCACCGTGGTGTCTTCCTCACCCGGAATATTGTCGGGATTGCACTCAAGCCACCACCGGCAGCCACCGCATTCAAAGACAGCGATTTCGATCCCAAGCTGACAATGCGCGAAAAGGTAACAGAACTGACCCGGTCAAAAGCCTGCATGGCATGTCATTCGATGATCAATCCGCTCGGCTTCAGTCTCGAAACTTTTGATGCGATAGGACGCCACCGGGATAAAGAACTCAACAAAGCGATCAACGACGATAGCGAACTCTCCACTGACGAAGGCACTAAGATCCAAATTAGAGGACCTCGCGACGTTGCGGAGTTTGCCGCAAATTCACCCGTTGCCCACCGCGCATTTGTACGGCAACTCTTCCATCATTTTGTCAAACAACCGACCGCCGCCTACGGACCCGACACACTCGATAACTTGCAAAAGCACTTCACTGATACGAATTTTAACGTCAGTGAGCTTCTTGTGAAAATTGCCACTGTCACCGCTCAAACCGATCAACCATGAATTCACTTCGCAATCGTAGATCTTTTCTGAAGAACCTCGGAGTCTCCGCCGGGCTTGCTCCTTTTCTCACCGGCCTCCCCGGAATGAGTTCGGTCCTCGGTGCGCCTGTTGGTGGAAAACCTCAGCGCCTCATCGTGTTTTTCTCACCGAACGGGACGATCCCTCAGGAATTCTGGCCGGATCAGCCCGGTGAGAATTTTGCCCCGAAGAGAATCCTCAAACCTTTGGAAGCCTATCGGGAACGCATGCTCGTGCTCAATGGAATCGACAATAAAATCGGCGGAGATGGCGATCGACATATGCGTGGAATGTCCTGCCTCCTCACAGGAACCGAACTCTTCCCGGGAAATATCCAGGGTGGTTCCGACTCACCGGCCGGCTGGGCCAGCGGAATCTCCATCGATCAGGAGTTGAAGAATCACTTTCAGAAAAATCAGGAAACTGAAACCCGCTTCGGATCATTGGAATTTGGAGTCGCAATCCCCAACCGTGCGGATCCCTGGACCCGGATGAGTTATGCGGGGCCAAACCAACCTGTTGCCCCAATCGATGATCCCCGCCGAATGCTCGAGAAGAT
This sequence comes from uncultured Verrucomicrobiales bacterium, assembly GCA_913058215.1. GTDB lineage: Bacteria > Verrucomicrobiota > Verrucomicrobiia > Verrucomicrobiales > DEV007 > Arctic95D-9. The sequence continues at coordinate 11,473 of CAJXQE010000211.1, read as the reverse complement.
TTATGGAAAAATGGCTGACAAGGACAGCCTCGTAAACATCGTTGACGACGTCCGCGAGGACATTAAGAAAGTAGCTTCCAAACTGGGCGAGGAAGACCGCACCCTTCTCGACAAACACCTCAGTCTCGTTCACGACCTTGAGAAAGAACTTTCCCGGGAGGACGATTCCGATCAGCTCGATCACCCGGTCCCGGACTTTGACCCTGACATTGAACTCGTCAACGACAACACTCCCCGGATCAGCCGAATTCAGATTGATCTTCTCGTGAACGCGATGGCCAACAACATGGCGCGCGTCGCGTCGCTCCAGTATATGCGATCCGTTGGCCAGGCCCGGATGCAATGGCTCGGAGTTGAAGAGGGGCACCACGGCCTTTCGCATGAGCCTGACAAAAATACCAAAGCCGTGGAGAAGTTGGTTCAGATCAATGAATGGTTCGCCGGTGAGCTGGCTTACCTCGTGAAGACCCTTGCTGAAACTCCCGAGAACGGAGCCGATGGTTCAATGCTCGATCACACGCTGGTGGTCTGGGTCAATGAACTCGGAAAAGGAAATTCCCACACGCTCGACAATATTCCTTTTGTCCTGATCGGCGGAGAAAAGGCGACCGGTTTCAAAATGGGGCGCTACGAGAAAATGGATAAGACCGCGCACAATCGACTTCTCCTTTCGATCGCACACGGAATGGGTCATCCGCTGGAGTCTTTTGGCACTTCAATGTATTGCAACGGCGGCCCTATCGATCTCAGCTAGGATCAACTGCAAAAGTTATTGTTGGAAACTAAGAATGAACGGACCCGCCAGCTTTACTGCTGCGGTGAGCCCACGTTCCTCTCTGAATTTCTTCAAGTAGGCGCGTTGGACGGCAGCGGCTACAGTAGCGGGATGATTCTTTCCCTGGTCCAGTTGCTGGTAAAAATCGATCATGAACAAAACCGTCTCGCGGTCTGCAACCGGCCACAGTGTCAGTAAAAGATTCTGAGTTCCGGCCTGGATCAAACCCCGGCGCATCCCCAGGACCCCTTCTCCTGACCGGGCCTCTCCCAATCCAGTTTCACAGGCTGATAAAACAACCAGCCAGGTATCCTCCAAATCCAATTGCCCCATCTCGCCGGCCGTGAGAATTCCATCATTGGATGTGTCAGGAATGTTCCCTGCTCCCCATTGTTGCAAAGTGGCCTCCGCTCCTGTCAAAGCCACACCACTCCGGTGCATCGGACTGTCCAGAACCACATCACCGGTATCTGCCAGAGGGGCTCCGCTCTTTCTCCCGCCTGCCCGATTTCCCGCCCAATAGCGCTGCCCTCGCTTCATAGGGTCAGACTTTCCCGTCTGCGGAAGGAAAAATCCATGAGTGGCAAGGTGCAGGATTTTGGGAGACTTCAGTCCGTTTACCAGAGCCTCTGTGGCCTCCAGTTCGACATGACTGGTAATCTCCCATCCCCAGTCATCGGCAATCACTTTTCGCAAGGCCTCTTCCTCTGCCTTTGTCCCCGGCAATGGAGAAAGACCGATCCGACCGAGAACTCCTCTCATCGCAAGAGGTGCGGCGCCTCCTCGTTGTCCGGAGCCTTTATCCGCAGCTGCTGGAGTCTGGAAATTCGGATTCGCAAAAATTGCCATTCGATTCTCTTTGGAAGGTTTTGCCCCTCTGAGAAAATCCCGGCCGCTGGTGACATAGGAAAGCTGATAGGATTCTGCGAGAAATTGCCCATCGTCATCCAACAGAGTCGCAAAGGACAAAAAGTTCAAAGCACCATCGGGCGCAAGAACGAGAGGCACATCCCCTTTCGGCAAAACAGCCTCCAGTGGCTTCCAGATACTGGCGTAAAGATTCCGGAGAAACTTCTCCATCTCCTCGTCCGGTACATCAGCGCGCACGGCCTTGGCGTAAAGCTCCAGTCCCGACTCGATCGCTTCTGCCAGGTCCAACTTCACCAGCTTTGGCTCTCCTCCCGATTCCAGTACCACGGCTCCGTATACCGGAACACTCCGACCGGGATGGCTGAATTTATTGTAGCGGAAGAACTCCACCAGAGTTGCTCCTTTTGGAATGGCAGCAGCGACATCAGCAACCTTCGTCTTAAGGAACTCCCTCGCCTTCCCCAAATTCCCGTTCCCGGCAGAAATGGTTTCCTCAAGTTTTCTTACCTCCGCGCGAAGTGCCGCTGAATCATCACCTCCAGCAGAAGCACCGCCAAGAAGGGCCTCCATCAGCTGTCGCCTTTTGGCCTGCAATTCCAGCAGCAATTTTTGCGCATCCGGACTGTCGGCATTCTTCACCAAAGCCTGATCTTCGAGAATGGAATCCAGAACAATTCCCTTCGTTCTGACAATCGTTTCATAAAGGGGCCCGGGAAGTTCCAGGCTCGCATAGAGACTCCACGGATCAATCGAATCACGATAGGCAAGGCGCTGGGACTCGGTAGCAAAAGCCAGCACGTTTTCGAGATTCCTGAGTCGCCCCTCCCTGACCGCCTCCGCAATTTTCACAGCACCGCCCTGATTCCCTTTCACCGCCTCGAGAAGTGACTGGCTTTCCATGATTTTCAGAGCAGCCGGGTGCGCTTCGGGGTACTGTGCCGCAGTCAGCTCCATCGCTTTTTGATAGGAAGCTGAGGCCGCATCGAATTCCCCCACAATGGACTGCAAATCACCCAAGAGTGTAAAACTTTCTTCAGGACGGATCACATTGTATTCCAGGGTCAACATGCGCTGTTGCTCGAAATCCTCTCCTCGCCGCTTCAGCCCTTCTTTTACAAGATCCAAAGCCATCTTCTCTTCACCGGCAGCCCGAAAGACCTGCGCCGCTCTTTCAAAAATCAGATAATTTGTGTTGGTCCGCACTCCATTCATTGTCCCGGCGATGGCTTCGTCGGTCATGGTGGGAACGGTCTTCTTGATATTGAGCGCCCAGGCTTCGTATAGCGGCAACATTTCCGCAGCGGACTCCCGGGCCTGTTTACAAAAACCGACGGCCTCTTCCTGCTTACCGGAAAGAGAACTTACCTCTGCAAGTTCCATCAGCACGTTCGCCCTCCCCCGCAGATAATTCATCTTCATCTGGTCAGTCATATCCCGGGAAGAATCGCCAAAGGTCTTCCCCACCAGTTCCCAAGCACCATCGATCTCTTCAACTCGGGATAGAAACGCATCCATCGCCTTGGCATAGTCACCGGTCCGTCGATAAAAAGTTCCCTCGAAGGAGGAAACTTCAGCAGCAAGTATTTGATACCCCATCGTTGGACTGTCCTTAGCCTGTTGCTTCCAAAGAGGAAGAATCGCCTGGGACTTCTCGAAAGCTTCTGTAGCCCGCTCGTAGTCCCCGGACGCCAGGTAAAAATTCGTCAGACCTCGAAGGCTGAGACGCTTCCGATCGTGGGCCATCGCCATCATTTGAGGGATTGATGCTTCCGGTAAACCGGGAGGTGGCTTGATGTTTCCCGCCTGTTCAACACTTCGCTTCAGATCCTCTTCCGAACCGGCATAGTCCCCCATCGAAAACCGAAGGGACGCACGGTTGTGCAGAGCCGAATTTGCCGAAATTCCCATCGAGAAATCGGTGGCAACCGGTTCCATGGCTTCAATCAATTTTGTTGCAGCAGCTTCAGCTGCCGGCAGATCTTCCGCTGCCCAGTGCTTGAACAACTCATCCCACAGCGGCTTCACTGCTGCGTAGTCCTGAGAATGCAGCGGGGAAAAACTTAACAGAAGTACAAAGAAAAAGGTGCAGGCTTTCATGAGAAAGCCTAGCACCTGTTTCAAAATCTTCCAGCGGCTGCCTGGATGCCGAAGTCCTCTAGGTCGGCTGTTCACCGCGCGCCATGACCACTTTACCGGTCCGCACGGTTTCAATGATCTCGTAATTCACCAACAAGCGAATCGCGGCGTCCACCTTGTCGCTGGCACCCTCGATCCGGATGACCATTGATGTCTCAGTGAGATCGACGGTCTTCCCTCCAAAGTGCTCCACGATTTGAAGAACCTCGGTTCTCTTCTCCGCGCCGGAGACATGGAGCTTGATCAGCACCAGTTCACGAACCACCGAATCACCGGCAGTATGCTCGTGACAGTGGATCACATCCACCAGCTTGTTACACTGCAGAATGATCTGGTCAAGGCCGGCAGGATCACCACTGATCCCCAGAGTAAGTCTGGAAAATCGCGGGTCTCTCCCCTGAGAAACCACCAGGGAATCGATATTGTAAGCGCGTCGTGAAAACACCTGACAAACCCGCATCAGGACACCGGGCTTGTTGTTCACATACATACTCAGCGTGTGACCACCGATAATATCGGGGAGGATCGCCGGCTGTTTGTCAGAAGTAGTAATTGTTCGGGACATTTTTCAAAAAATCTAAAGTTGGTAATTCGCTAAAAGTCAGCAGTCAGCAGGGCCTATGTAGAACCGACTGGCTTGGCCATCTTATATTTCGGCGGTTCAGTTAACATGTCTTCAAGCGCTGCACCGGCGGGAATCATCGGGAACACATTGTCCGTCTTGATACACTCCGCGTTGATCAACACTGGACCATCATTGTAATCGAGAGCTTCCTGCAACTTCTTGCCGACATCAGCAGGCCTTTTGATATTGATCCCCTTGGCACCATAGGCTTCCGCAACTTTTACGAAATCCGGGTTACCTTCGAGATCCACACCACTTTCCCGGTTGTCGAAAAAGAGTTCCTGCCACTGACGAACCATTCCGAGGTAGTGATTGTTCAAGACAAGGATTTTGATCGGCAGTTTGTGAATCACCGCAGTCGCCAGTTCACAAAGCGTCATCTGAAATCCACCATCGCCGGAAACCGAAATCACCGTCTCATCCGGACAAGCGAACTGCGCACCAATCGCGGCAGGGAATCCGAATCCCATCGTGCCAGCCCCACCGGAGCTGAGCCACTTCAAGGAACTGTTGTTGCGATAAAACTGAGCCGCCCACATTTGGTGCTGGCCCACATCCGTAGCGACAATCGCATCGCCGTTGGTCAGTTCGAAGATTTCGTCAAGAACCTGCTGCATGCGAAGTCCACCCTGCTTTTTGTAGGCAAGCGGATATTTCTTCTTATACATATCGAGATGAGCGAGCCACTCCGTGGTGTCTTTCTTTTCAATCTGCGGATTCAACAGCTTGAGCACCGTTTTGGCATCACCTACAACGAGCGAATCGGGAACAATCATCTTGTTCATTTCCGACGGATCGATATCGATGTGAACGATCTTCGCCTGGGCACCGAATTTATCCGCTTGTCCGATGATCCGATCATCAAAACGCGAACCGATGTTCAGGATCAAATCACACTCACAAATCGCTTTGTTCGCATAAGCAGTTCCGTGCATCCCCAGCATTCCGAGGGCCAAGGGATGACTTTCCGGGAAAACCCCTTTCCCGAGAAGTGTGGAAGTCACCGGACATCCCATCTTCTCAGCAAGTTCCATCAGCTCTTTCTCAGCTTTGGAAATCATGAGTCCGTGACCAGCAAGGATCACCGGCTTCTTCGACAGATTGATAAGGCGCGCGGCCTCTTCGACTGAGGTGTCGTCAATGTCGTAGTAGGCACTCGTGTCATATCCGGGCAGATCAATCTCTGCATCCATATCGCCAGAGAAAGGCGACTGACTTACATCTTTCGGCACATCGATCAAAACCGGGCCGGGACGACCTGTTGTCGCAATATGAAAAGCCTCTCGTGCAATCTGAGGAAGCTCGTTGGTTTCACGAACCAGGTAATTGTGTTTCACCACTGGAATCGTGATTCCAAAAATATCGGCTTCCTGGAAAGCATCTTTCCCCAGCATCCAGGTCACCTGCTGACCTGTAATGATGATCATCGGAATCGAATCCATCTGTGCGGTCATGATACCGGTGATGGTATTTCCCGCACCCGGTCCTGAAGTTACAAGAACAACAGCCGGCTTGCCTGTGGCACGCGCATATCCATCGGCCATGTGGCAGGCACCCTGCTCGTGACGTGTCAGGACAAATTTCATATTCGTCTTCACCGTCTCCAGTGCATCGAAAATCGGGAGAGCTGCCCCGCCCGAATATCCGAAGACGTATTCAACACCCAAATTGTCGAGTGTTTTGATGAGAGCCTGAGCTCCGTCCATTTCTTCCTGTTTCTTCGCCGCCATAATTTGAAAATTGCGTTATTTAGGAAAAGATGGCGAATCTTTCGAGTTTTTCAAAGCGAAAATTGCCATTTTCAGCCAAAGATCGGACTTTTGTTGCGAATTTCGATCTGAAAATCGACATTTTCGACACAAGAGAGTTAAATCGATCATCATACCATCTTAAATTGTGCGACCCGAAATCTCCGAAGAATTCCTCTGAAGACCGGATTTTTAAAGAATCACCGTCTTTTTCGATACTGCAGTGGCGTCATTCCAACGTGCTTTCGAAAGTGCTGCGTAAACGAACTCTGGTCATAGAACCCGTAGTCGAGCGCGATATCGTTGATCGTGCTTTCGCTGCGACGTAATTCTTCACAGGCCGCCTGAATTCGGGTCTTAATCAGAAAATTGGTGGGGTTGGTTCCAAAAGTCTCACGGAATCGGCGGTTAAACTGACGCACCGACATCCCGACCAAACGAGCAAGATCTGCCATAATGATCGGCTCACGAAAATGACGGCGCAGAAAAGACACCGCGCGATCCAGTTCAAGGTGCGGAGTCAGGGCGCTTTTTCGACCCGTATAACTTTGAACCGTTCCCATGACTCCGATCACTTTCTCATCGCGCCCGAAGACGGGAAACTTGTTGGTGAAATACCAGTCCGGCAGTCCCTGTCGATTAAAGAACAGCTCGATAATTTTCAGTTTCGGCTCACCGGTATGAATCACCTCTTCGTCATCCTTCCGGAATTTTTCGGCAAGACGCCTTGGAAACAGTTCGAAGTCAGTCTTTCCTACAAGGTCTGCTTCTGAATCACAGTCCAGTCTTTCCCAAAAAGCCCGGTTGGCAACGACCAGTTCAAAGCTCCGATTTTTGGCAAAAAAGGACACGCCCGGCAAATGATCAAACACCACTTCGAAGTGGGATCTCCTCGAAACTTGATTCAAGAATTCAGATTTTTTATCTTTAGCCATTTTTTGCAGTGTAAACCGCCCTTGTCCAAAACGTCATAAAAATAGACCGACCCGCGCAAGATGCGACTTCCGATCTGCGCGATGCTATGGTTCGATAGCTTTCAGACTCTATGAAAAACACTTTCTGTTTTCTCACGGCTTTGGCCGCACTTCTTTTCTCAGCAATTTGCGGCCCTTCGGTTTTTGCCCGCCCTGCCGAGGGAGCCGTCCGCGTTCTTTTCCTGGGCCACGAGGCTCAAAACCATAGGAGCGACCTCTATTATCCAATGCTCTCGAAGGCACTGGGACGCGAGGCTATTTACTTCGACTATGTAACGACACCGGAAGCTGCATTCTCGGATGCAGAATACCTGGATCACTTCGATGCGGTTCTGATCTACGCGAATCACATAGATATCAAACCGGCACACTGGAAGAACTTGAAAGCGTTCATCGAAAACGGCGGAGGATTTGTCCCCGTTCACTGCGCCAGCTGGTGCTTTCAAAATATCCCGGAATTCGACCAGGTAGTTGGAGCTCGTTTCGACAATCACAGAACAGGCATCTTTAAAGCGAAGACAATTCTACCGGCAAATGGTGCCATCAAAGACATTCCCGAATTTTCCGCCTGGGATGAAACTTACGTACACATCAATCACAATCCGAAGGACCGGACAGTTCTCCAGGTCCGCGAAGTGGCTGCAGACGACAACATTACGGAGCCCGAACCATGGACCTGGATTCGAAATCAGGGAAAAGGCAGGGTCTTCTATACCGCATCAGGCCACGACGAGCGGGTCTGGAGCCTACCTGAGTTTCAAGCCCTCTTAAAAGGCGGTATCCTCTGGTCTATTGGAGACAAACGCCGGGCTTCCCACGAAACCTTTCTGAAAGAGCGGACTCCCCTCACCTACGAAAAGGTCGACAATATTCCCAACTACGAAAAGCGTCCCGAGCCGCTTCCAAAACAAATCCCGCTCTCCCCTGAAGACTCTCTGAGCTACACCCAGGCTCTCGCGGGTTTTGATCTGCAGCTTTTCGCCTCTGAGCCGGATATCGTAAACCCAATCTATCTCGCCTGGGATGAACGCGGCCGCCTTTGGGTCGCTGAAACTACCGATTATCCGAACGAAGTCCGAAGCGAAGGAGGAAATGATTCCATCAAGATTCTCGAAGACACTGATGGAGATGGGCGATGCGACAAAGTCTCCGTCTTTGCTGAGGGCTTGAATATTCCGACCTCACTCACCTTCTGGGATGGTGGGATCATCGTGGCTCAGGCCCCCGATTTTCTCTATTTGAAAGATGAGAACGGAGATGGCAAGGCCGACCTTCGTAAGGTTCTATTCACAGGCTGGGGAGTCCACGATACTCACGCCGGTCCATCAAACCTCCGTTACGGAATCGACAACTGGATCCACGGCACGGTTGGATATGCTGGTTTCAAAGGCGAAGTCGGCGGCAAGGAAAAGAGCTTCCGGATGGGACATTTCCGCTTCAAGCCCGACGGATCGGAAATCGAGTTCCTGCATCAGTACAACAACAACACCTGGGGACTCGGGTTCAATGCAGCTGGCGATGCCTTCGGTTCGACCGCAAACAACAACCCCAGCTTCTACGGAGGAATTCCAGCGACAATCTATGGAGACGGACAACCCGGGATCAGTGCGAAGATGATTGCCGACACTCCGTCGATTCATCCCATCACCCCGAACATCCGCCAGGTGGACGTATTCGGCGGATACACAGCAGGCGCCGGACATGCCCTTGCTACATCCGACAATTTTCCGGCACCTTATCGCGATCGACATGCCTTTATCTGTGCGCCAACTGGTAATTTATTAGGGCAGTTCGAATTGACCCGCGACGGGACCGGCTACAAAGCCACCAACCGGAGCAACTTCATCGCCAGCGCCGACGAATGGTTTTCCCCGGTCGCGGCCGAGGTCGGCCCGGATGGAAATTTATGGGTGGCCGACTGGTACAATTTTATCATTCAACACAATCCGACACCGAACCCGGAACGCGGAGGATATGAAGCCGTCACCGGAAAAGGGAACGCTCACGAAAATCCCAACCGGGACAAGCAGCACGGCCGCATCTACCGCGCCGTTTGGGAAAAGGCGAAAGCGAGTTCGATCACTTCGCTCGCTGATGCTTCGACTGAGGAGCTCGTTTCGGCTCTGGGTAGCGACAATCAATTCTGGAGAATGTCAGCCCAGCGCATCCTTGTCGCCGGGGGCAAAAAGGACGCGGCGCCGGCTTTGCGTGAAACCGTCAAGAGCGGAGGCATTCCAGCTATCCATGCGATTTGGACTTTGTCAGGGCTAGACGAACTGAATCGTGAAGTCCACCAACTCGCACTGCTCGGAAAGGATGTCGATCTGAGGCGAAACGCGATCGGCGCGATTAAAAATGATAAGGAATCGCTCCAGCTCTTTTTCGATACTGCGGTAATGAGCGATCCGAATCCGGTGATCCGCCAGGCCGCTTTCGTTAAGCTGGCGGAGTTTCCCGAAAACGAAACGGTAAAACTTGCTGCCGAACAATTGATGAAGGAAGAGCGGAACCGTGCCGACGAATGGCTCTCTCTGGCACTGAAAGGAGCCGGCGCGAAACAACGGGCGAAGGGACCGGCAAGCTTTGGCCCCAACCTTTTACCCAATCCTTCGTTTGAAGAAATCGATCCCGAACGCAATATGCCCCGCGAATGGACGACGCGAACCTACCAGGGAGAGGCGAATCTGGTCGTCGACCAGAAGATCGCCCGAACTGGAAAACGAAGCTTGCGAATCAATTCACCAACCGGTGCGGACAGCAGTGCCTATGCCAGAATTTCCCTGGAGCCTGAAACAGACTATCGCTTGAGCGGTTGGGTGAAAACCAAGGGACTTTCCGGAGCCCGGGGAGCCCAGTTGAATATTCATGAGATTCAGGGGGAAAATTCTGCACGAACCGATGGCATCCGAAAGAACAATGACTGGACCTTGCTGGAAGTCGATTTTAACAGCGGGAAACGAACGGAAGTAGGGATCAATTGCCTTTTCGGTGGCTGGGGAAGATCCAAGGGGACCGCCTGGTGGGATGATGTCGCAGTGCGCAAGGTCACCTACGAAACGATCGAAGAATCTGCCGATCAAATCAGCAAAGGCGATGTTGATCGCGGATTAAAGATTTTCAACGAACACCAGATCGCTGCCTGTATCCGGTGCCACAAAGTCGGAGGACGCGGCGAAGGAATTATTGGTCCCGATCTCGGAGGAATCGCGAGCCGGAAGGACAAGGACTACATTTATAAAAGCCTCGTCGATCCCATGGCCGAAATGGCCGAAGGATTCCCCGCCGAAATTTCCCCAATGCCACCGATGGGTGTGTTGTTGAAACCACAGGAGTTGGCCGATGTCATGGCGTATCTGATGACGCTCAGGGAGTGAGGTTCAGAACAGGCGTTAAAACGCCTGCCTACAATGAACAGTCCCTTCGGGACGGCGCGGCTCCGCTTTCTCGGATCTCGGATCCACCTTACGGCATTGGGAAATCTTCGTTGATCGCCTTCACCTTCAAGCGGATCTCTTCGAGTTTCTCGGCGTTATCGCGATTCTCGATGGCATCATTGATCAAATCGGCAACGACTTCCATATCTGCTTCTTTCATGCCACGAGTCGTGACAGCCGGAGTTCCGATACGAATACCGCCGCCTTTGAAGGGGCTCTCGGTATCGAAAGGGATGGAATTCTTGTTCACGGTGATACCCGCTTTATCAAGCGTCTCCTGAACAATCTTCCCATTGATGCCTTTTGGACGAACATCGACCATGAAGAGATGATTATCGGTTCCGCCGGAAATAATCTTAAATCCGTGTTTCTCCATCGCCGCTGCGAGCGCTTTGGAATTTTTCACGATTTGTTGCTGATAAGCTATGAAGCCGTCCTGCAATGCTTCATGGAAACAAACCGCCTTGGCCGCAATCACATGCATTAGAGGTCCCCCCTGAACGCCGGGAAAAACAGTCGAATCTATCTTTTTCGCAAGATCTGCATCGTTCGTCAGAATGAGACCGCCACGGGGGCCACGAAGACTCTTGTGAGTCGTCGTCGTCACGAAGTGAGCGTGCTCCATTGGTGAAGGATGAACTCCTGCAGCTACGAGACCTGCGATATGAGCCATGTCGACGAATAGCAAAGCATCCACTGAATCTGCGATTTCCCGCATGCGTTTGAAGTCAATGATCCGCGAGTAAGCCGAAGCACCGGCCGTAATCATTTTAGGGCGATACTCTTTTGCCACTTCGGCAAGCTGATCGTAATCAATCACGCCATCTTCCTTAGTGACCCCGTAATGCTGGACTTCGTATAATCTGTCTCTTATACACATCTGACGCTGCCGACGAAGAGGATAGTGTAGA
>CAJXQE010000210.1 GCA_913058215.1 uncultured Verrucomicrobiales bacterium | reverse complement strand
CAGGATCCGTTAACTTTCGATGAAGCAATTGCAAAATACCGACAGCATCCCCCGTTCAGGACTTGATGTTGCGGAGCTTGCCGGAGACGTAGCTGTTTTCCTCAACGGAGTTCATGATCCGGCCAGCGAGGTGCCTGCCTTCATTGAATCCATCGTTCGCTCAGGGCGCGATGAAGAACAATTGATAAGGTTGTTTGCTGACCTGGATGCCAGACCGGAGTCCGAATGGATCGTTCAACTTCTGAAAGGGTATGCTGAGGGGGCGCTCACAGAAACAGCTGACAGATTGATCGGAACTGCCGATACAGATTTGCGGGAAGGAATTCTTCAAACGTTGCCCGCATTTGGAGAAGCGGGGAAACAGGCGGCCTCTGAGCTGGTGGAAAAAACCGGACTGGCCGGTGATCAGTTCTTTAAAACGGAACCGGTTAAGCAGATTCAGTTTTTCGCGGCGATCGGGGATCGGAGGCGCCTTCATGAGGTGCATTCCCGCTTAATGAGAGAGGCAGAATCTGATATCTTTCATCAGCGGGGATTGGAGCGATATTTTCCAACACTGCATCAAAGACACAAGATTCCCGAGGTGTTCGCCGGTGTGGGGCGACCGGATCTGGCGGCTGCGCTTTTTCGGAAATATCACGACACGATTCGTTCCTACAGTTGGGATCATCAGTTATTTCTGACTTCGTATCTTCGCTTTTTGATTGAGCAGGGCCACTACGAAGAGGCGGAAAGTGTTTTTACACGTGTCACCCGGAAATCGCTTCGTGTGGATTTGCGACTCCTGGCTCAGCTTTACAAAAACTGGGGGAAACTGGATGAATGGGAGGAGCGAACCGCTCCGATGTATCTGAGCACCGGCAATCGTATCCTGATGTCTGAGTGGACAACGGCGCTTGCCGAAGGTCGCGAAATGGTGGAGTATAAGCCCGTTAGTTGGTGAAGACGATGAAGTTGCAAGCTTGGTTAAATCTCAGGGTCTTAGCGGTTCCGGTGGTGTGTGTTTTGGTTCTCTGCCAATGCAAAACAGTTCGGACCGTGAAGTCGACGCGTACTTCCATTTCTATCAAGGACGGCTCGAACGAAGAAGAGAAGCTGGAACCCACCGAAAAATATGCCATTGCCGACCGTGGTTGGGATATTGCGGCCGATGGAACGCGGACGGCCAAAAGGAACAATCTTTACGAAGGTCAGGAAGCAAAAGGCTTCGATGGTGAGTTTGGAATGAAGAAGGCCAAGTTAGGGAAAACGAATGCCAAAATGAAGGAGTTTAAAACTCCCGAGTATCTCAAAATGCAGGAATTCAAAGGCACCTCGGAATCGAAATTCGGGGCGGTGAAGGCGAGGGAGGGAAACTTCGAGAATAGCAAATCTTCATTCGCCAGCAAATTATTCAGCGGGGCGGAAACCAAAGGTGTTGATACCTTCGGGACCTACAAGACCAATGGTTTTGACGGTGCTTCCAAAGAGTTCAAAACCGACGGGAACCGTGCGGGGATGAATGCGGTCAACACTGCTCCGCGACCGGCTGGAGTGGCGCAAATTACCGGTTACCAACAAAATTCTTCAATGTCGATGGATGACGTTAAGAAGCTCCTTAATCCCAACGCCTATGCGCGCGGGACTGGGATTCGGGATTGACTCAGTGGTCTGAACCGCGAAGCCGGAGGCTTCGTAGCGAAGGTCTGAGCCCCTCGAAAGGTCAATGAAAGAGGCGCTTTTTCAGTAAGTCTCCACAGGCGAACGCTTCCCGTCTTCGACCGAAAGATTCTTCGCTTCTTCTTCTCCCAGGGTGTCCACCCGGAGATCCCAAATTTGGGAATCGACTTCCTGAAATTTTTCCATCGACCAGTCATAGGGCGGAGCCATTTTCTTTTTGGCTTTGTGAATCCGTTCCAGCGCATCGTTGATGATCGGATCCGGCAGCGTTTCGATAACTTCGGCGGCTTTCTCGACCAGTTCAATCCGGTGACAGATCATGGCGAGATCGTTTCCGGCGCCAATGCAGGCACGAATCGTATCTTCGAAAGTCACCTCGTTGAGAATCGCTCCCATGTCGAGATCGTCGGTCATGACGAGACCATCGTAACCGAGTTGGTTTCGTAAAAACTGCCCGATGATATTTTTCGAAAGTGATGCCGGCCATCGTGGTGTGTCTGCATCCCAGCAGGGGAAGTGGGAGTGACAGGTCATGATGCTGTCGAGATCGGGAAGTAAAGCGCGGAAGGGAAGCAATTCGTCGGCCTCCATTTCTTCCAGCGTTTTGTGAATTACGGGAAGTTCTTCATGCGGATCGCACTCTGCCGAGGCATATCCGGGAAAATGTTTTCCACAACTGAGGACCCCCTGTTCACGCATCGAGTGATTAAAAACGGAGGCATTGTCGATCACCTCTTTCGGGGAAGTTCCGTAGCAGCGCCCTTTCAGAGAATTGTCGGCTTCGTCGTCGTAGGAAAGGTCGAGGACAGGGCAAAGATCAAGATTGAATCCGAAAACCCGCAGGATTTGGCCGGTCAAAGAGCCGTGTCTTTTGATCAAATCGAGATCCCCTTTTTTCCGAAGAGCCTGAGCGTTTGGGGGCTCGTTTCCGATCAAGCGTAGCCGCGAAACCCGTCCGCCCTCCTGATCAATCGTGATAAACGGTTCAATGTCACTGAGGTCCCGGAGGTCATCAATTAACTTGCGTAATTGTTTAGGTGAGTTGATATTACGGCCGAACAAGATGTAACCGCCTGGTTGCAGCCTTTTGAACCGCTCGGCTGTCTCAACATCTAACTCGGGACTTGGAACTCCGGTCAACAATAGTTGGCCTAAGGGGAGACGATTTTGCATAGTAAAATATAAGTCCCTGAGTTAAGCAGCCATGCCCCGATTACACAAAAGCTTTTTCGCCGCAGCCGGCGGAGCGACCCTATTACTTGGTCTCCTCGTAGCCTGCACCACACCTGTTCCGTCTCCAATGGCGCCTCCTCCACCCATCAATCCGATGGGCACGAACGCCGGTTCGCAGTCGGGAGGCCATACCCAGCCTCTATCAACACGCCCGAGAGATCCAAAAGCGCCCCTGGTTTATACGGGAATTGATGTTCTCGAGGGAAATCGCTTTGTAGAGCTGAAAGGAAAAAGAGTCGGTCTCATCACGAACCAGACCAGTATTAACCGGAACGGCAAAAGGACGCGCGAAGTTCTCGCTGCTGCACCTGAGGTCAATCTTGTTGCTCTCTACACGCCTGAACACGGTCTCGATGGTAAAGAAAAGGCAGCAGCCTACATTTCAACCCGGACTGATCCTCTCACCGGAGTCATTGCTCATTCCCTTTACGGGCCGACCCGGAAGCCGACTGCGGCAATGCTGAAAGACATCGATGTCATGGTTTTTGATCTTCAGGACATCGGTTCGCGGAGCTACACTTACATCTCGACGATGCTTCTGGCGATGGAGGCTTGCGGTGAAAATAATAAGAGGTTCATGGTTCTCGACCGGCCGAATCCGCTTGGCGGAGAGCGAGTCTGCGGACCGCCGATGGAGCAGAAATGGATCAGTTTTGTGGGCCAATTTTCGGCACCATACTGTCATGGTCTGACTGCCGGCGAAATTGCCCATATGGCCAATGCCAAAGGCTGGAGCAAGAAACGGTGTGATCTTCAGGTAATCAAAATGATTAACTGGAAGCGGAATATGAGCTGGAGGGACACAAGGCTTCTCTGGGTAGCGACATCCCCGAACATTCCGAATGCGGACTCACCGCTCTACTACGCCACCACCGGGGTTTTCGGAAGCTTGACCGGAGGCGATATCGGAATCGGCACACTCAATCCTTTTGAAATGGTTGGCGGCAAGGGAATTGATCCCGATGAGCTGACCCGTTATCTCAACGGTTACGGGATGAAAGGGGTGACCTTCACGCCGTATCGCAGTGTCACCCGTCCCGGATATGCCGGAGCAAAGATCAAACTGGACCACAATGCACCAGTGGATATCGCCGGACTCAATCTCATATTCATCGACCTGGTTAGCCGGAGGATTCAGGGGGATTTGTTTGCGAAAACCACTCAGAGCAGCATGAACATTTTCCACAAGGTCTACGGCAGCGACAATCTCCGGGGGCAACTCGCTTCAGGAAAGACTCCTGCGAATATCATTACTTCGTGGAAGGGGTCGCATGATCGCTTCCGGAAAGATCGGAAGCCTTATCTGCTATATTAGGGAGAGAAGGGCGCGCTATTTCAGTAGAGAATTCGCATGCCGACCTGGGCAATTGTTTATCTCAGCTTTTATTTGCTGGTCGCTCTGGTTGGATCTGCTGTGACGTATTCTGATCGGACCACTTTTATTGAGTGGCTCTGTGAGTTGGTCATTCACGTATCCATTGTTTATCTTGCCCTTGCTTTTTGGCACCCTGGCCTTGTGGGTGGGGTTGCTCAATGGGTTTTGGTCGTTTGGTTTGCCGGAGCAATTATTTGGGAGCCCTTTGCGATGATCCGCGAAGCGAGGCAAACAGGAGGGCTTGAGCCAGCGGACAGACGGTCGCAAATTCAGAATGGGATTGCGATTTTGATAGTAGTGGCGCCTGCCTACATCATTGCTGGAATGCGTGTCTTTGGATGAGATTCCGAAAACGTCGATTTCTTCCAAGAGAATTGTCCTGCGGAAACTGGCTTGCTTCAGGAAGCAGGAAGCAGGAAGAAGTCGGGCTATTTCGCTTCCTCTTTCTTATGCACCACATAAAGCCTCTGTATCTCCACTTCACCGAAAGCATCGGGAGAGTCGCCTTTTTCCGCATTGGACAGGGTGTAACACCCCGCTTTGAAGTAGCAAGCTTTCCGCTCCGTTTTCCATTTCATGACCTGCTTCTGATTGTGCAGGTAAAGGATGGAGCCTTTTTCGATCACCATGATCAGTGAGAAAAACTCACCCATCTTGTAGTTTTCGTTGAGGATGACTGGTTCTGCTCCGTCGCGCTCAATGAACAGCCTGGATCCCTCAAGCCGGATCTGAAGAAAGTCGCCTTCAGCATCGTGAATCTGAATGCAAACGACGTGCTTCTTCACCGCCGGAACGGCATTGATGGCGAGAGTTGCTGCGAGTGTGTGTCTTAGTCCGTCATTGGTTCCCCAGCTCGCTTTGGTTTCGCCACCGGGCTTCATTTCCCGAAGCTCGCATCGCGGGTAGGCGGAACCGGGGGTGGTGGGATCGCTACATTTTGCTTTGAAAATGATCGAATCCCCCATCTTCGACATCCGGAAAAAATCCGGATCCTCAAAGCGCCTCAAGACCGGCATTTTCACCTCATCTGCAAAACCGTCGTCATCGGTATTGTCATCGAGAGGAATGGTCAGCTTCCAAATATCGAGAGCGAAAACATCGCCGGCGTATTTGGCCAGCCCCGAAAGAGGCAGAAGCACACAAAACGCGGCGAGGCTTAGAATCGCTTTGCTTCGTTTTCCCATTACAGCCTTCGCCATTTCCGGCCATCTTTTTCAAGAAGTTCGTCCGCTTCCTTCGGTCCCCAGGAGCCCGCAGGAAATTCAGCCATTTTCGGTGGATCTTCCGATTTGTGCCAGGCGTCTTCGATTTCGTCGATGTATTTCCAAGCCGTTTCCACTTCGTCTTTGCGTGCAAAAAGTGTCGCATCACCGGCCATGGCGTCCAACAAGAGCCGTTCATAGGCTTCGGGGCTGCTTTTCCCAAAGCTGGTTTGATAGCGGAAATCCATCTTCACTGGCTGCAGCATCGCCGCCGGTCCGGGGCGCTTGGAACGCATTCCGAGGGAGATGCCCTCGTTCGGTTGAATTCGGATCACGAGCACATTCCCGGGCATGGCTTCCGCTCCGTCGAGAGCATTAAAAAGGACATTGGGCGCTTCTTTGAAATGAACCGAAATTTCGGTGCCTTTTTTGGGGAGACGTTTTCCCATTCGCATGTAGAAGGGGACTCCTTCCCAGCGCCAGTTATCGATCATGATTTTCAAGGCAACATAGCTTTCGGTCATCGAGCCCGGATTGACCCGGTCTTCGCGACGATAGCCGACAACCTCTTTACCATTCACGGTTCCCGAAGTGTACTGGGCACGGACAATGTTCTCCGAGACGTCTTCAACTCCCTGGAGACGGCGAAGGCATTTCAACACTTTGACTTTTTCATCACGAATCCCGTCGGCTGTCAGGTCAGCCGGAGGTTCCATTGCGATCAGGCTCAGAAGTTGGAGTAGATGGTTCTGGACCATATCACGCAAAGCACCGGCCTTGTCGTAGTAGCCACCTCGACCGCCCTCCATCCCAAGGGGTTCTGCGCAGGTAATCTGCACATGATCAATGCACCGGTTGTTCCACAGCAGTTCAAAAAGAACGTTGGCGAAACGCAGCACCATGATGTTCTGGGCGGTTTCTTTGCCGAGGTAGTGATCAATCCGGTAGGTGTCTTTTTCCTCAAAAGTTTCCGCTACGACCTGATTGAGATGTCTGGCGGTTTTGAGGTCGGTTCCGAAAGGTTTTTCCACCACGGCCCGGCACCACCCTTTTTCGTTTTCATTGAGACCGGAGGATTTCAAGTGAAGCAGGATGTCATCGAAAAATTCGGGAGCGGATGCGACGTAGAAAAGACGGTTCGGGCTCGCCCCGGCTTCTTCCATTTCGTCGAGACGCTCTTTCAGTGAATAGTATCCCTCCGCATCATTAAAATTGCTCTCGTGATACACGATGCTTTGGGAAAACTGTCCCCAGAGATCATCGTTGTGTCCCTGGCGCGAAACTTCACGGTTCAATTCTTCAAGACCGGCTCGATATTCCTCGTCTGTTTTCTCGCGACGGGCGAATCCGACGACTTTGAGGCCTGGAGGCAGATCTCCATCAGCTGCCAGATTATAAAGCGCAGGAATCAATTTACGGTGCGTCAAATCACCTGTAGCGCCGAAAATTACGAGGGTGCAGGATTCGGGCCGGCTCCGAACTGATAAGTCGTCTTCGCGAAAAGGGTTCTCTTCCATTGAGGGAATGAACCGGCATTATCCATGCCATTGCAAGGGTTTTGCTGGATGAAAGAGTGCACTCTCCCGCTTCGTATTGGTTCCGGTGAAGCAATCTGTAAAGTTTCCGCCCGTGGTCTGGTTCAGTCTCGGCTTTGGTGCAATTGCACTGGTTTTCGTATCCTTGCTTTGTTTTTCATTACATTCACATTTTGAGCCACCCCGCGAGGCTGCTCGTGAAATCTTTTCAGTGACGGCCATGAAGGCGAAGCTTGGCGAAGAAGCGAAACAACTCGATGAAATGCCACCCTTGTTGGTCGAAGCATTTGTCGCTGTTCAGGAACCGCGATTCTATGAGTATCAGGGAGGGACGGATTGGGTAGGCGTATATCGATCTTTTTGTCATCGCTACGGCCGTCCAAATGCCATAGGTCTGGGGCTGGCCCATTGGATCATGATCGACCATTCATCGAGACCGGGTCTTCACCGACAAGCTTTTATTCGGCAGTTCATCGCCGCCGAAATCGAAAAATCACTCAGCAAAGAAGAAATTCTTTTTTATGCCCTGAATGCCCGAAGATTTGGAGAATTCACTCGAGGAGCCGTTGCCGGATCAAAACTACATTACGGGAAATCTCTGGATAAGTTGAACGAAGACGAGCTCATCTCGCTCGCGCTGATCACCTTGAACCCGGAACATCGGAAGCCACCATTTCCGCAGGTGCTGCTTGATTCGACACGCGAGCGAGCCCTTGAGATCAGAAATCGATGATCATCCCGGTTTTCGCATCTGTATTTTACTCCCGCCAAAAACCCTCCTATAGTTGCGCCACATGGAAACAGTTAAGACAATTTTGACTCATTGGTTTTTCTGGGGATTTATTCTCGGACTTTTTCTCTGCGTGCTTTCACTGATCGCGCACTCCAAGACCAAGCGTGAATACAAGCGCCTCAAGGGGCACCTCAGTGATAAGCTTGAAATTGAAGCGGAGAAGATGACCGAAATGAAGGAGTCCATCGACCAGCTCAAGAAGGAGAACGAAAACCTCCGTCTCAAAATCGGCTCTGCCAATGTAAAGGACGACTCCCACGCAATGGAGCGTGAGTTGGAAATATACGCCCGGGCCGAAAAGACGATGGTCGTCAATGCTCCCGGCTTTGCCCAGGCCTGGGAAAAAGCGAAGGAAGGGGCTCTCGACGAACTCGAAGAAGAGGAAGCAGGAAAGAGTCTCCCTCGTC
Organism: uncultured Verrucomicrobiales bacterium; assembly: GCA_913058215.1. Classification (GTDB taxonomy): domain Bacteria; phylum Verrucomicrobiota; class Verrucomicrobiia; order Verrucomicrobiales; family DEV007; genus Arctic95D-9. Next base: position 5,075 of record CAJXQE010000210.1, on the reverse strand, counting down.
GTATCTTCAAGCGCTTCTTCAATCGTAGCGGATCTTCTGTGGATGCCGATGTCGTTGAAGCCCTGCCTTCTGATTCATCGAATCGCAAAGAAACCTCTGACTCAGAGGCGTAAGCGAATTCCCCTAATACAGGTATGATTCTTTCAATCCCTGAGAGGGAGTTCGGCGGTTATATTTTTGACTGCGACGGAACTCTCGTTGATTCCATGCCTCTTCATTTTCGTGCCTGGACGATTGGTTTCGAAAAAAATGAAGCTCCCTGGGTATGGGAAGAGGACGAATTCTACGCGAACGCCGGTGTTCCGGATCGCGTCACCGTCGAGCAGCTCAATCAACGTTACGGAGCTCAGATCGACCCTGATCTGGTTCACGATCGGAAGGTGGAGTGGTACAGCGAAATGCTTCACGAATTGACTCCGGTCAAAGCTGTCGCCGATTTCGCGAGGAAACTTCATCAAGCGGGGGAGAACATCTCTGTCGCTTCGGGGAGCGATCTTTCGATTGTGATCCCGTCTCTGGAGCAGATCGAGCTTCGCGATATTTTTGAAATCATCATCACTCCCGCGGATGTCGAACGCGGAAAACCCGATCCCGACATGTTTCTGCTGGCAGCAGAGAGGATGGGAGTTGATCCGGCCGACTGCCTCGTTTTTGAGGACGGTCAGGCTGGAATTGACGCGGCTACCGCTGCCGGAATGGAGAGTGTGTTTGTCGACAGCCGGTCCTTGTCTTCGGATTCATGAGGCCGGTTTTCAGCGTCCACCTTTTGGTTGCGATTCTGATTTCCGCTTCTTCGACTCTGAGTGCGGAGGATTACCCCGATGAGTGGTGGGACTCCGTCAAAGAAGTAAACGAATTTACCGCGGTCAGCCAGGAGGGGCGCCTCAAGCTGACGGTAGCTCTGATCGATCCTGAGCCTGTGGTCGAAAAAATGGTGAAAGGTCCGAACGGGGATTTCCCGAGGCATGAATATCAGGGGAAACTGCTGCCCTTGGATTTCTATCCCGGCAGGAAATTACTGACGAAGTTCGAGTTACGCTGGGACGGTAAACTGATTCCAGTGGAGGAGCGGTTCTGGAATGACCTCGCCGGATTCGAAGTCGAAATCAGCACAGTTGATCCCAAATCCATCCCGATTGAAAACCGGTGGCGATTCAAGCATGAGTTCTCCCTTCAAATGCTGCAGCCGCGAATCATTTTGTCAGCGGAAGGTGGGACGGTCCTGATCGAGTGGGTGAAACGAGAGGACGGAGACAGTCAGTCCACCACGCGATGGATCGTTACGAAGAGTGGAACGGTTCTGAGACATCGGGATTGGCCTTCGTGGGAAGACGAAGATCTTTAGTGTCAGATCAGCGTGATTTCGCTTCTATCTGTACTCCGTCGATGATCGCTGGATCATTGGAGGATTTTCCTGTGACACGAAACTTTGAAACTCTTTGTCGGTGTCAAAATTCGAAGCCGGAGTAGGCGACCATGCTGCATCGTACAATTCTGATTCCCATGCCCACGCAGTGGAAGAAAACACGGGAAAGTAGCCGAAGCGGAAGTGTCGGTCGATGGTAAACCTCACCCGCCGAGTGAGGCCGATGCCCAACAGGCGGAGCTGAGCACAAAATAGAACCTCATGGATCGTCACCTTTCGGCGAAAGAATGAATGAAGATTACATTCTCGCCTTCACCAGATCCTCCATTTTCACCATGTCGATGGCGAATTTACGGATCCCCTCGGCGGTTTTCTCTGTCGCCATGGCATCGTCATTAAGGAGAAACCGGAAGGTCTTTTCGTCGAGGTCGAGGCGCTCAATGTCAGCGTCGGCAGCTTTTGAGGCATCGAGTTTTCTTTCAAGCGTTCCAGAAGCGTTTTGCAGATCTTCGAGAAGGTTTGTCCCGATGGTGAGAAGATCGCATCCGGCAAGTTCGATGATTTGTCCGGTGTTGCGAAAGCTGGCTCCCATCACCTCAGTATCGTAGCCGAATTTGCGGTAGTAGGTGTAAATTTCCTGAACGGACTGCACACCGGGATCTTCGGCTCCGACGTATTCCTTTCCTGTATCTTTTTTGTACCAGTCATAAATCCGGCCGACAAAAGGGGAGATCAGTTTGATTCCGCCTTCTGCGCAAGCCACCGCCTGAGCCAGTGAAAACATGAGAGTCAGGTTGCAGTTGATTCCTTCTTTCTGGAGTTTCGCTGCAGCTTGAATCCCTTCCCAGGTCGATGCGACTTTTATGAGAATCCTTTCGCGATCGATTCCTTCGTTTTCGTAAAGAGCAATCAGTTCCCGGGCTTTTTCAATCGTTCCATCATGATCAAACGAAAGGCGGGCGTCGACTTCAGTGGATACGCGTCCGGGAACAATTTCGAGAATCTTTTTCCCGAAGGCGATGAGGACATTGTCGATGACTTCTTCTACGCTTCCGCCGGATTTGTCCTGAATCACTTGATCCACAAGGGGAGCATACTGTTCCTGCTGCGAGGCTTTCAGGATGAGTGACGGGTTCGTGGTGGCATCCTGCGGTTCGTATTCCCGCATCGATTCGAAGTCGCCGGTATCGGCGACAACGGTGGTGAACTGCTTGAGTTGATCGAGTTGGTTTCCGGTTTCCGCTGCTGATTCCATAGATTGAGTAGTGTGAATGAGTTTTCGTGACCTGTCGATAGCCGTCTCCTTTTAGACGTCGATGCGCCAGAAAATTTAGCAATTTTTCTCGATTTTCGGTCAACGGTCCTGTTTCATTGTTACATGAAGCTATCTCTCCCCTACCGTATTCTTCTGTTCAGTTGTGTTGTTCTGTCAGGATTAACTTTTTCCGGCTGCACCTATGACTCCTACAATGGCGGTTATTCGCGGCCATATTCCTCTTCCTCCTACCGGGGCGGTTATACCCCCTATCGGGGCAGTTATGGATCTTCCTATAGTGGTAGATCCTACGGAAGCGGTGATCGGTATTCGCATAATTATTCTCGATACAATTCGAATACCCGATATTCAGCGCTTGCGATGTCAGCCTTCAATAATCGCGGGGGCAATTATCGTGGTCACGGGCACAGTTCGCACCATAGGCGGCCACTTCCTCAGAAAATCAATCGCGTCCAGCCAAAGCCCAACAACAAAGTTTCCCCCGCCAGAGGGAGTGGGAAAGGTAAGGGCGGAGGCGGTAGCGCTAATCGAGGGGGTGGAAAAGGAAAAGGCAGCGGAGGTAAGGGTAAAGGGAATAGCAAAGGAAAAGGCAATACCAGGAAACGATAGGAATCCTCTTCTGGAATTTCTGGATTGATGGATTTGAATGATTCAGGGGATGTTGCCTTTCCTTCCGTTTCATTTCAACTACCCGTATGGATCAGGGATTGGATTCCTTCCAATGAGCTAGTCTGCAATACTCCGGAGGAGCGGATGGACTTTGTCATCGGGCTTGCGACAGAGAATATCCGTCGCCAGACCGGTGGACCTTTTGGAGCTGCCGTATTTGAGAGGGAGAGTGGAAGACTGCTCGCCCCCGGTGTTAATGTTGTGGTGCCTTCACATTGTTCGATGACTCATGCGGAAGTGGTGGCTGTTTCGGTAGCGCAACAAGTGCTTCAGCATCATGATCTCGGGAGTGCGGGAACCCGGGACTACGAACTGGTAACCAGTGCCGAGCCATGTGCGATGTGTCTCGGTGCAGTGACCTGGTCAGGCGTAAAAAGCGTAATCTGCGGGGCGAGGGATGTCGACGTTCGGGAGATCGGCTTTGACGAAGGAATCAAGCCGCCAAACTGGGCCGGGGAATTGAGAACCCGCGGAATCGAAGTGACCATCGATGTGAACCGAAATGCCGCCGTGGCACTTTTAAAGGAGTATTCGGAAATGGACGGTGAAGTCTACAATGGTCGAAAAGGGAACTGACGACAGCTCTGTGTCGTTCTCGATTGAATTCTGTTCATACGACTAAAGTCTGAGCAAAAGAGAATGCTCTCTTTTTCCGGTAAGTCATTGAGGCCATTCGTCCAATTTGGTAGACTCATGTCCGAAACCAATTTCGGGGAGTGCTTTTATGGTCATTTCAAAGACATACCTGGAAATCTGGAAAGAATTCGATAAGCCCGTTCAACGAAGGGCAGCGACTTTGTTTCTTGAAGACTTGGAACGGGACAAATCTCAGATCCGTAGGATGGAGGCCGATCTAGCCGGCATTCTCAATTTTCGAAAAGAATTTGTTTCCAAATTACCGATCACTAAAAAGGCGGATCAACTTTCCTTGAGACTGGGAGACGAGGCGATGCGGAAATATATCGAGCCAGTTCTGGTCCAGTTTTACCTGACAGAGAAAGTGCCGCTGCTTTCCTTTTTCCTCGATGCTTTGTTTATCTCACATGAAAGAGGTGCCATCAGAAATACGCCGACCCCACCCTCGCTCGAGGAACTGCGGACAGCGGTCGACAAGGTGCTTGAAAAGTTTCCGGAGGAAGAGGCCGCTCGTTATTTCTCTTTGCTCATTCTTCTCGACGGCAGCGGGCTCTGGATCCATCTGAAATCCTCTCTTGAGGAGGTCGAGGATGACGTTGTTGCGTTTCGCGCGCCTTCTTCTGAAGAGGATGTAATCTCAGACCTTGTAGCTCGGGAGGCGACTCCTGAATCTTCGGAAGAATTCACGACGCTCGATAATTTGTTGATCCGTGCATCGGTTTCATCTGCCACCGGGGAAATCGGAGCGTTGCAAGAAGATCAATTGGCGGACCTTGTGGATGAAGTGGTGGCCTTGAACGCCGAACGCCGGAAATCCCATTTTCATCGTGGATTTCTGGACGCACTTTTCGAACGTCCTTTTGCCTTTTCATTTCGTGGGGAAAACGCCGAGAGACGCGCCTGGTATTTTTCAGGAATCATTTTCGGTCTGCTCCGGGGAAATAAGAGGAAGCGCTGCCTCGAAGTGATCGATCAGGAGAAAGCTCTGGCGCGTGAAGTGGCGGAAGGGCAGGGGACCCCTTGTGGGGCAAATCTACTACCACATCTTTATGGGATTCTCGTGGGGGAGGAGCGATTTTCTCTCTCTGTCTCTTATACACATCTGACGCTGCCGATGAAGAGGATAGT
>CAJXQE010000209.1 GCA_913058215.1 uncultured Verrucomicrobiales bacterium | reverse complement strand
ATCTACACTATCCTCTTCGTCGGCAGCGTCAGATGTGTATAAGAGACAGTACCAAAGCATCGCTCGAAACCGATTCGTTTATCTCCGCTGCTTCGTTCCAGGACACCACCCGTGTTCTTACCGAAGCGTCGACGCTCGGACGGATCGATTACCTTCGCGGATTCAAAGAAAACGTCATCATGGGGCACCTCATTCCTGCGGGAACGGGCTTCCACAACATTCGAAATATCGAAGTGGAAGAGTATGCCAAACCGGAAGACCTCGAAGAGGACGTGCCGGAAGATGCAGAGGACGCAGAAGGTGCCGAAGACGCAGTTGCAGAAGAGGATATGGTCGGCGAATCCGCCTGATCTGTTTCTCTCTCAGTAAACAATTCAACAAAAGCGCCGGTGGTTTTTCCATCGGCGCTTTTTTTGTGATTTGGGGAATAGCTCCCGCAGATCAGTGCTATTTCGAAATGGGCGGAACCCATGATTTAAGGCACATTGTAAAAGGCGATGAAGCTGGATATTCATATTCAAAGGTTATGTTTTTTGATCCTCTGTTTTCTTCCCCTGTTTCTTCAGGCTGCTGGCGAAACGGGAGGGGATTTCGAGGATGCCGTCGCTCCGATTCTTAAAGAGCGCTGCGTTAAGTGTCACAACGGGAAAACGCAGAAGGGGGAACTGAACCTTTCTTCCGTCGTCGGGGTAATGAAGGGCGGAGAGAGTGGGCCGGTTTTTGAAGCGGGCTCTCCTGAGAAAAGTCACCTTTATGAAATGGTGCATCGGAAGGAAATGCCCAAAAAAGGAGATCCCCTGACGCATGCTCAGATTGAGACGATTCGGAAATGGATAGATACCGGTGCTCCCTTCCGAACTCAGCCCAGGATCACGGAAACACTCCCTCATCAACATGATGTGATTCCGGTGCTGCTGCTGCGCTGTACGACTTGTCACGGCCCCAGGAAGCAACTGGGCGGCGTTGACCTGCGCAACCCGGCTGCGATGAAGCGTGGCGGTAAAAACGGGCCGGTCATGATTCCCGGTGATCCTGACAAAAGTCTCGTCATCCAGCGGATTGAAAGTGAAGCATGTCCGCCGCGGGATATGCTGCTGAAAGAATTTGTAAAACGTCCTCCGAAATCCGAAGTCGCCCTGTTGAGAAGGTGGATCGCAGCAGGAGCCCCGGAGGAAGACATCGTTCCTGATGTAGCGAACGGTGAGGCGGACCCTTTGGTGACAGAAGAAGACAGGCAACACTGGGCGTTTGTTGCTCCGGAAATTGCCTCAAGCCTCAAGAATGAAAAATTGAATGTCGATTTCTTTGTTGGCAGAAAATTGAAAGAAGAGGGGCTCGCCTTTTCCGAAGAAGCGGATCGGAATGCTCTGATCCGGCGGGCCTACATCGACCTCATTGGATTGCCACCCTCAGTGGAAGAGTGGCAGCAGTGGAGTAGGCATCAGGATGCGGACTGGTTTTCGAAAATGGTGGACCATCTCCTGTCCTCACCTCGATATGGGGAACGCTGGGGAAGATACTGGCTCGACCTTGCCGGGTATGCGGATTCGGAAGGGGGCATCTCTGCGGACCCTGTCCGTGAAGTCGCCTGGAAGTATCGCGATTATGTGATCCAGGCTTTCAACGAAGACAAGCCTTACGATCGCTTCTTAATCGAGCAACTGGCCGGTGATGAGTTGCTGGATTGGCGAAAGGCGGAGGAGGTCACAGAAGAGATGGTGGAGAATCTGACTGCGACCGGATTTCTAAGAATGGGCATTGATCAGACCGGATCAAGGACGATGAACTTTGTTCCGGAACGGCTGGGAGTTATCAGTGATGTGATTGCTGTCGTTGGATCCGGGGTAATGGGTGTGACCATGGAGTGCGCCAAGTGCCACACTCACAAATACGACCCCATTCCGCATCGGGACTACTACCGGATGAAGGCGATTTTCCAGGGAGCTCTGGATGAGCATGACTGGTTGTCTTTCAAAACTCGCACTGTGAAAATGGGGACGGCGGAGCATCGGGAACGCGTTGCCAAAACGAATCCGCCATTGTTAGCGGAGAAAAAGAAACTGGAGTCTCAGTTGAAACAAGCCGGAGCGGATTTGAAAACGGAAACTCTGCGGGCGCATTATCCGGCGCAATCAGAAGAAGACAGGAAGGCCACTCTCGGAGCCCTGCGCGTGGCTGACAATAACCGCTCTCTTCCGCAACGCCTGCTGGTGGAAAAATTGATGAAAGCGGAAGTGATTCCTGACTCCGAACAGCCTGAAAGTGTTCTCGCTGCGAAGAAAAAAGTAAAGGGGCTGGAACGGCACATTGCCAAAGTCCGGGATGAAATGGAACCCGCTCTGGTGATTCGCGCTTTGTGGGATCGCGGCGAACCCTCACCGACCTACATTCTTCGCCGGGGCGAACATGCCAAGCCTGGAAGGCTGGTCGGCCCCGGGGTTCCATCGGCGCTGACAGATGGCAAAACCGCGTTTGAAGTTGAGCCGCCTTTTCCAGATGGAACAGTGAAGTCAGGTCGTCGACTTGCCTTTGCCCGCTGGTTGACGCAGCCGGATCATCCGCTCACAGCAAGAGTCATGATGAATCGGATTTGGTATCATCATTTCGGAAGAGGTTTGGTGAATACTTTGGAAAATTTCGGGGTAAAAGGGGAGCGGCCAACCCATCCAGAATTACTCGACTGGCTTGCGCTGACTTTTGTGGAGAAAGGCTGGAGTATCAAAGAAATGCACCGGGTGATTCTTAATTCCCGCACCTGGAAGCAAAGCAGCATGATTTCCGATGATCGTTTGGAGGCCGATCCGCAAAATCGATTGGTCTCAAGAATGCCCCTGCGGCGGATGAATGCCGAAGCTTTGCGCGACTCTCTCTTGTCTGTGTCAGGACAACTTGATGTCGAAGCAGGTGGCCTGCCGGATCAGATTGAAGTTGATCGGGATGGGATGGTAAGTGTCATTGCCGGAGAGACCGGGAAATTGCGTCGTAGTATCTACCTTCAATATCGAAGGACCGAGATCCCGACAATGATGGATACCTTTGACTATCCGGAAATGGGACCCAATTGTCTGAGTCGAAATATCTCCACGGTTTCCCCCCAGTCATTGATGCTGATGAACAATGCCAATATCAGGAATTACGCAGCAGCGATGGCTGCAAAGATCGAAGGTTCGCTGAGCCGGGCCGGGGCAACTCATAGCGATTTCGTGGATGCTGTCTACCGCACTGCTCTAAGTCGCCCGCCCAGCGCCGAAGAGACAAAGCTTGGCAGCGAAGCTTTGACCGAGCTCGAGGCAAAATGGGGTGAAGACAAAGATGCTGCTCTGGAAACGTACTGTCATATTATCCTCAACTCGGCAGCTTTTCTCTACGTCGACTGAATCAGAAATCGTAAGATCAATATGAATCCATTTTCCGAGCTCAACCCAAGTCGCCGCGATTTCTTTGCGAGGACTAGCGATGGATTGCTGGGAGCTGCGTTGGCATCGCTTCTGGGGAATGACCTGGGTGCCGAAGAGCATCCGGGTGGGTATGATTTGACGCCGAAACGTGGGCATCATCCGGCAAAAGCGACATCGGTGATTCAGTTGTTCATGAATGGCGGGCCGAGCCAAATGGACTTGTTCGATCCCAAACCGGTTCTGAATGGAATGGATGGGAAACCGTTTCCGGGGAATGTTGAAGAAGTGGGGAACTCCAACGCCGACAGCATCGGAGTGATGATGGGTGGGCAGTACAAGTTCGCGCGCCACGGGCAGTCGGGAATGTGGATGTCCGACGCACTGCCGCATACCGCGAAAATGGCTGACGACATTTGCCTGATCAACTCGATGTGGACGGATCACCCGAATCATGACAACGCCCTCTACAAGATTCACAGCGGCCGTTTGTTCATGGGATATCCAACATTGGGTGCCTGGACTGTTTATGGATTGGGAACAGAAAACCGGAACCTTCCGGCTTATGTGGTTTTGAACGATCAACTCGGCATGCCGAAAAACGGGACACGGAACTGGACGTCAGGATTCCTGCCACCGCTGTATCAGGGCACAAGGTTTCGTCCGACGGGATCACCAATTTTAAATCTGAAGCCACAGTATGAGCAGCCATCAGCTGTGACCGAAGCGGCCCGGGGCTTGCTCGGAAAACTCGATGGCATTCATCGAAACACGCGTCCGCATTATCAGGAACTGGATGCAAGAATCGAGTCCTACGGGCTGGCCGCGCGAATGCAGCTTTCAGCCGGCGAAGCTCTCGATCTTGCCAGGGAAAAACCACACACACTCGATCTCTACGGGATTGGTGAATTAAAGACCGACTCCTACGGGAAGCGCTGCCTCCTTGCCCGCCGTCTGGTCGAACGGGGTGTCCGATTCGTTCAGATCTTTCTCGAAGAACAGCCCTGGGACAGTCATGCCGACTTGAATGCGAATCATCGCGCTATTTGCGAGCGGACGGACAAACCGGTAGCTGGTTTGCTTCGGGATTTGAAGCAACGGGGATTGCTCGATTCCACGCTGGTGATATGGGGCGGCGAATTCGGACGGACTCCGACATCGCAAAAATCAGGCGATGTCTATACTGGCCGTGACCACAACATGCAGGCCTTTAGCTCGTGGATGGCGGGAGGCGGAGTCAAAGGGGGGATGACTTATGGTGCGACGGATGATTTTGGACACGCCGTGGTGGAAGATGCAGTCAGTGTTCATGATTTTCATGCGACTATTTTGAATCAGCTGGGACTGGATCACCAGAAACTGTTCTTCAGTCGAAGTGGATTGGAAGAACGATTGACCGGTTTTGAGCCACCTCATGTGGTCGAGGATATTCTGGCATGAAACGACGCAACCTGATCAAGGCTGCCGTAGCAGGGAGTGTTGCGGTAACGTTTGCCAAAGCCGCGGAAGAGGACGCGGGGCCTTTTGAAATTATCGATTCAAACGTCAGTCTATTTCATTGGCCCTTTCGTCGCCTGCCGCTGGATCAGACCGGGAAGCTCGTTACGCGGATGGGCGAACTGGGAGTTTCCAAAATGTTGGCCGGCAGTTTCGAGGGATTGATTCACCGGGATCTGGCATCTGTGAATCAAAGGCTGTCCGAAGAATGCGCAAAATATAAGGAGCTGATTCCTGTTGGAACCGTGAACCCTGAGATGACGGGATGGGAGGTGGTTCTGAATCAATGCGCCGGTAAGTTTGGGATGCCGGGTGTGCGGCTGTTTCCCAATTATCATGGATACTCGCTTGAAAGCGCATCGTTTCAAAAGCTTCTGAAACTATCTGAACGGCTGGGTCTGTTCGTTCAGATTGCGTCGGCGATGGAAGATGTAAGAATGCAGCACCCCTCTGTAAAAGTGTCTGATGTGGATCTAAGCCCTCTGGCTGATGCGGTGAAAAACGCACCGAAAGTCCGGATCCAGATCCTGAACTGGAAGCCGCGCGGCCTTGCTTTCGAAGCCTTGAGAAAACTACCTCAAATCAGATTTGATACAGCGAGGGTCGACGGAACGGATGGAATTGCAAAGCTGGTCGAGGCAGTCGGATCCGAGCGGGTGTTGTTCAGTTCGCATGCGCCGTTTCTCATTCCGGAGGCGGCCTTGATCCGGACGCTTCACGAGTCGAGACTCGGTGAAAATGATCTCAGCCTGCTCGTGCAGGGGAATGCGGAGGCGTTACTGGAAGGATGAGTGCTGATGGTCAATTTGGGCTTCCCTCCGTGGAGCAATTGAAAAGCTATCGAATATGGGATTCGTATTTTACTCCATCTCATTCGAATCCAGGACCTGACGGAAGCAGCCGATTGATTGCAGATATCGAGCGATCTATGCCGGCAATTCGACTGGGACAGTTTGAGAAGCTTTGCTATTTCGCCCATGTGGGAATTGGGACGACAAGTGATCCGAAACTGGAAAGCCTGCTAAGAGGGGATCCTGACATTGTCACCGAGCCTCTTCGCCGATGGCCGAATCGTCTCATTGGAATGATCCAACTCAATGCGAATAGTGTTTCGGCATCGCTCGATGCCCTTGATCAGTGGATCAAAAATGGCCCCATGCGGGGAGTCTATTTTTCAGGCAGCGGTCCGGGTGCCCTGGTATGCACCGATCCAAAGATCGAGCCGCTAGTGCAGCGGATTTCGGAGTTGAACGGCGTAATTATGCAGCACACATGGTGCAATACTTTGGGCAAATCTCATCCGGGAACATCGACACCTACAGAGTTGGCAATCCTGGCTTCGAAATTTCCGAAACAGAAGTTTCTCTGTGCTCATGCAGGAGGAGAATGGGAGCGGGGAATTCAGGCGATCAGCGATTCACCCAATGTTCTCATCGAAACTTCGGGCTTCGATGCCACAGCGGGATTTATTGAAATGGCAGTTCGTGAAATCGGGGCTGAGCGGATTGTTTTTGGAAGCCATTTGCCTTCCCGGTCTCTGGGGACGGAGTTGGGAAAAATCGTTGGTGCCGAGATTACCGATGAACAGAAAAAGCTGATTCTGGGTGAAAATTATCGGACGCTGCTAGGAAAAAACTAGAGGTATTCCTTCTTCAAAATAGCGATCTCCTTCTTCACGAGACTTCCCACACGATGCTTTGCCAGGTAGACCTGTGACCCGCTGACTCCGAGTTCCGATTTCACCTTGTCCGTTTCCCAGCCCTTCACGACATAGGCATGAAAGATCTGATACTGTTTCGGAGAAACGAGTTTCTTAACACGGTCCAGAGCCACTTCGGAAAGATTGGATCGCCATTCACTGTCCCAGATTCGCTCGAGGACCTCGCCACCATCCTCGTCTTCGATTCGCTCGATCGTTGCCGTACTACGGAAGCCACCGTCTCCGTCTGGTGTTCCCCCTGACTGAGAGAAGGCTGCCGGGTTGCGTTGCTTCTTCCGGAACTGATCAGATATTCTCCAGCGGGTGATATTCATCAACCAGGTTTTGAAGGAACCTTTCTTTGGATCGTAAGTTTGACCCTTCTTCCACTGCTTCGCCACGGACAGCACGGTTTCCTGCACCACGTCGAATGCTTCATCACTGGAGAGCCCTGACTTCATTGAGACGCTGTAAATCAGACGCCAGTAAGTGTGATAAAATTCGTCCCAGGTCTTCTGGTCCTCCCAGTCGCCAAGCCGCTCGATCAGACTCATTCGCGTTTTGGCGAATTCCTGCTTCACGTTTTGTTTCTTGGGGGATTGATCACTATCCATGATACCAACAGTGTAACCGGTGAACGGTCAGGGTCCAGCTTTTCGCTTTTGTAAAAGCAATCCTCACTTTAAGCTACGGTCTATGATTCGAATTGGCATCGTTGGTTGCGGTAGAATTCTCGCAGCACATTTGGAAGGATACAAAATCCTGAAGGAAGCGGGTTATGACGGTTTTGAAATTACCGCGCTTTGCTCAAGGAAACCTGAAGACGCCCAAAGCTATGTGAAGCGCGGGGAAGGGCCGGCGCAACGTAAGCCGGTTTCAAATATGCCGGGGGATCCGCTCGCGGTGGGGGATCAGTATCTTTCCGATTTCCAGCCGGACACGGATGTCGAAGTATTCACCGATTATCGCGAGATGATTGCGAGCGGAAAGATTGATGCAATCAACGATTTCACAATTCACAGTCTGCACCACCAGATCGCTGAATTGTCTTTTGCGAAGGGGAAACATTTGCTCTCTCAGAAGCCTCTCGCCGTTACCATGGCAGGAGCCCGTCAGATGTGCGAACAGGCTGAGTCGGCTGGAGTCACGTTCGGAGTCTTTGAAAATCTACGCTTCGACAAAGGGGTGAGACATCAGCAGTGGGCTTTCAGTGAAAATGGTCCAGCCGGAACCCTGCAGATGGCAGCGATGGGAAATATTGGAACCTGGTGGGCGCCGGATCTGATTGTTGCAGAAACTCCATGGCGTCATGCCCTTGATCAGGGCGGAGGTATTGCTCTCGATCTCGGACCACATTTTTTCGACATGATTCGATACATTGGGGCGAGCGAAATCACCTCAGTTTCCGCCCAAACAAAGGTTGTCGAGAAGACCCGCTACATTCTTCGGGACGGAGAAAGAGTCGATCCAGTAAGCTGTGATGCAGATGATACTTTCTTTGCGAATTTCGAAAACGAAGAAGGAGTGGGAGGCACGATGTTCGGGAGTTGGGCCGGGCGCGGCGCCCCGACGGTCCTTGGTGAAGGGCCTGTTTTCTACGGGTCAAAGGGGAGGGTGACCGGCAACTTGATTCAATTCGACGGAGTCAATTCGCAGCCTCTTCATGATCTCTATGAGAATGATGCACCTGCTGAATTGAAAGAGAAGAACTTTCCATTCGGTCTCGAGAATGATTTTGCCTTATCTCAACTCGATTGGCTTCGAGCCATTGAAAACGGAACTCAGCCGGAATGTTCAGGGCGGGAAGGGCTTCTTGATTTAGCTTGTGCCTACGCTGTCGTTGAATCGAATTTGGCCGGTCGAAAAGTAAGCATCGACGAAGTCGTAAGCGGATCGCTTCGAGACTATCAAAAACCTATCGATGAAAAATTCGATCTCCTATAATTTCTTCTCTGTTCCGCACATTTAATTTCCACCACTAAAAAAATGAATCATCGAATCGGCGTCCTCGGCCTCCATCACGATCATGTGTGGGGAAATCTGGAAGAATTGCAACGCACGGGAAGGGCGGAACTCGTAGCGGCAGCGGATCATTATCCTGAGCTTCGAAACCAGTATGCAGAGAAATTTCCGGGAACTCTATACGAGGACTATGACGAGTTGCTGGAAAAGGAGGACCTCACAGCCGTCTTCATTTTTGGAAGCAACAAGCTCAGTGAGGAACTCGCTGTAAAAGCGTGCGAACACGGCTTGCACTGCCTCGTCGAGAAACCGATGGCTGCGACACTCGATGGAGCGAATCGAATGCTCGGCGCAGCGACGGCATCGAACGTACGACTCATGATCAACTGGCCCTTTGCCTGGTGGCCCCAACTCCGCTATGCGATTCATCTCGCAATCACTGGAGATATCGGTGAAATCTGGCAGGTGAAATACAGAGCGGCTCACCAGGGGCCTGTTGAGTTAGGTTGCTCAGCACCGTTTTGTGAATGGCTTTACGATGAAGAATTGAACGGTGCCGGTGCATTGATGGACTACTGCTGCTACGGAGCTGTTCTCGCACAGGTCGTCCTGGGAATGCCGGATTCCGTCCTGGGTGTCAAAGTGAGGACGGGACTGAAGCCGGATCTCAAGCTGGAGGACAATGCGATCTTGATCATGAAGTATGCCAATGCTCTGGCGACGACGGAGGCGAGTTGGACGCAGCAGGACAAGCTGACGGCTTATTCCACCACGCTCTATGGCAGCGAAGGTACTCTTCTGGTTGAGCCGGATCATGGAGGCCGATTGCTCAAAGCCACCCTTGAAGAGCCGGAGGGATACGAGGTGACTCTTCCGGGATCAGAGGATCATCTTGAAAATGCCAGTACTCATTTTCTGGCGGCAATTGAGAATCCGAAATTGAAACTTCATCCTCTTTGCGATCCGAGGAAAGGCCACGATGCCCAGTGGATTCTGGAGCACGGCATCGAAGCCGCGCGTGACCATTGAGCGGTATTCGTTGGGGGAGTGATAGGATTCCCCTGAAAAGAGTTGTTCATCAGTCAGGGAGCAAAATACGGCTCCGTCAAAGACAGGGGCCACTGGATAAGGGGTCGGTAAGTTCTTCAAGTTTTCACAGTGAGTTCATTCTCCTTTCACAAGCCATTGTCATGGTGTGTGGAATTCAAGGAATGAAACTCATGAAACGAAACCTACTATTCTATCTGCTGACACTGTGTGTGTTTTCCATTGATCCTGTCCGGGCCGGCGTCCCGGACGAAGAACAGACATCGGCTCCCTATTTTCAGGTCCAGAACATGGAGAATCTGGAAGCTTCAGGGATGGAAGGTTTCCCTCTGCAATCGACGGACGTAGAAGTGACGATTAGCGGGATGATTGCGAATGTCGAAGTTCGACAGGTCTATCAAAACCGGGGAAAGGAAACGATTGAAGCCATCTATATTTTTCCGGGAGGGACGCGGGCTGCTGTTCACGGACTGACTTTGAAAATCGGTGATCGGAGTATCGAGGCGGAGATCAGTGAGAGAAAGAAGGCGAAACGAAAGTATGAGGAGGCGAAGAGTCTTGGAAAGACGGCGTCGCTTCTTGAACAACATCGTACAAATGTGTTTCAAATGAGTGTGGCGAACATTCTACCCGGCGACCAGGTGGAGGCTGTGCTTCGCTATACCGAACTGCTCAAGCCGACAGAGAAAATCTATGAGTTCGTTTACCCGACGGTGGTGGGACCGCGCTATGGTGGCGGCCCGCTTGACTCGAATGCCCAATGGGTTGGCAATCCTTATCTGGAGGAAGGAGCTGAAGATCCGACCGACTTTGATATTTCCGTAACTTTGAATTCAGGTGTTCCCATCCGCGATTTCAGATGTTACTCGCACAAGACCGACATCAAATTCATAGATAGAACCACTGCATCAGTAGCGCTGGCGGGAGATAAAGAAGGGACTGGTAACCGGGATTTCATTCTCCGCTACCGACTGGCGGACAAAAAGATCGAGTCAGGATTGTTGCTTCACGAAGATACCGGGGGAGGCGAAAATTTCTTTCTGATGACGGTGGAACCGCCGGAGAGAGTAAGTCCGAAGAACCTTCCCGCGCGCGAGTATATCTTTGTGATTGATGTGTCAGGTTCAATGAATGGGTTTCCATTGGACACGGCGAAGGAGCTGATGAAAGAACTGATAGGTGAGCTCAAGCCCACCGACCGCTTCAATCTTCTGGTTTTTGCGGGGGGATCAGACACATTTTCGAGGGCGTCAGTGCCGGCATCGAAGGCCAATTTGAAATCGGCACTTCAATGGATGGATTCCAGGCACGCCGGGGGCGGGACCGAACTGGTTCGGGCTCTGGAACGAGCGATTGCAATGGAGGCCCTTGAGGAATGCTCTCGTTCGCTGGTGGTGATAAGCGATGGGTATGTCGACTTTGAAAGAGAAGCTTTTGAAGTGATTGAGAAGAACCTGGGAAACGCCAACCTCTTTGCCTTTGGAATCGGAGGTAGCGTGAATCGCTATATCATTGAGGGGATGGCGCGGGTCGGACGAGGGGAACCCTTTGTGGTTACAGATCCAAAATCTGCAGGGAAAGAGGCGGAACTGTTTCGCGAATATATCTCAAGCCCAGTCCTGACAGATATCAAAATCGACTTCGGCGATTTTGAAGTCTACGACGTCGAGCCGAAATTTGTTCCGGACCTCCTGGCGGATCGACCCGTGACTGTCTTTGGGAAATGGAAGGAAAAGCCCCGGGGCGAAATCAAGCTGACAGGGATTACAGGAGACGGAAAAATTTCCCGGGTAATCAAAGTAAGCCCTCCGAAAGAATCGCAACCCGCTCTCTCCTATCTGTGGGCACGAGACCGAATCTCCAAGCTTGCGGACTACAAAGGCGTAGGGCAAGACGCGGAACTGCAGCAAGAGATCACGTCTCTGGGGCTTACCTACAATCTTCTTACGGAGTTCACTTCCTTTGTTGCAGTTGATGAGGCGGTCAGGCGTCCATCTGGTCACAAAAGCACTCCCGTGAAACAAGCCCTTCCGCTCCCCAAGGGAGTTCCGGCGAGCGCAGTGGGAGGCGGGACGACTCCCGGTCCCGCTGTGATTCCTCTCTTGATCGCAGCATTCTCGGCACTCTTCGGACGAAGATTCCTGAAGCACAAGAATGCGTAAACTCTGTGCCTTGGAATCGTGAAACGAATGAAGCGCCTACCCATACTGATTGGATGTCTCCTCCTGGCCTTCTGGCCAGTTTGGGTTTGGTATGTTCAACGAATCAGCGATGGCTCGGACGAACCCTACGGGATACTTGCTCTCCTTGCCGGGTTTTGGCTCATTTGGCGGGATCGTTCGCTTCTCCGATATTCGCATTTGAATGGTCTGGTTGCGGTGGGCCTCTTGTTGGTTTTTGCAATGATGGCTCCAATGCTCCCTGATCTGTTTCGGGCGATCATTGCTGTTGGAATCCTTGCCATTGCCAGTGGCAGTTGGAAAAGGAATCCGGGTATCTGGATGGTCTTTGCGCTTTCCTTACCCTTGATCGCAAGCATGCAGTTTTATCTTGGATTCCCCTTGCGGTGGATTGCCGCAGTTTCCGCAGAGGGAATTCTTCAGGCAGCAGGTCTGGAGCTTGGACGAGCAGGGACAACTCTTCTTTGGAAAGGGAATGCCGTGGGTGTCGATCCCCCTTGCAGCGGGGTGGAGATGCTGTGGGTTGGATTGTTCTTAGTCGCCTTCTTCGGTGCGTTTCGAAGATACTCGCCCGGAAGATTTATTGTCGTGATGGCAGTTGGGGCTGGAGCGATTGTTGGGGCGAACTGCTTGAGAGTGGCAATGCTATTTATCAAGGAGTCGGGAATGCTGAATCTTCCTGCGTGGACTCACGAAGGAATTGGCATCGTGATTTTTGTGGCTCTCGTCCTCCTCGCAGAAAAGCATTTCCCGCCCGGGACCGAGCTTTCGAATCCTGAAGCTGAAGGCGCATCCCGGGTTCCATCATCGCGATTTTTTCTGCCGGTAGTGGCAGCGATATCGATTTCTGTGGCGGTTCAGCCAATGGTTTCGGGCAACGATCCGGTGGGGCAAATGGGCTCTGAAGAGTTTCCGGGATGGCCGGAAAAGTGGGACGGAAAGTATTTGGAAGCACTTTCACTTACCGAATCAGAAGAATCTTTCGCAGAAAATTTCCCCGGAAGAATCGGGGTCTTCTCCAATGGGCCTGACAAAGTGATCTTACGATGGGTGACTCAAGCGACCCGGAAACTTCATTCTTCAGCCGACTGCCTCAGAGCATCGGGATATCAGATCGAAGAAGAAAGGTCCGGAAGTTTTATTGCCTGGAATGACGAGGCCATCTATTGCATTGAGGAAAAGATATCCAATGAAACAGGGGAATGGAGTGGAGTTTCCAGATGGTTCTGGTCCGCAACATTTGGCAAGACAAAGGGACCGTGGTGGGCTGCTACCACCATCCGTCCTTACCCGAATTGAATCCCTGAAAGGCGCTACAGCACTTATGCAGCTTCCTTCTTACCTTTGCCGGAATCGGATTCCTCTTCGACGATAACTTCAGCTTCGCGAATACCTTCGACGACGTCACGGTCAATCTTGACCGTGGCAAAGCCATCATTGCTTGGAGCGTCATACATCACGTCGAGCATCAGTTTTTCGAAAATGGATCGCAATGCCCGTGCTCCGGTTCCACCTGTCTCTTATACACATCTCCGAGCCCACGAGACCG
>CAJXQE010000208.1 GCA_913058215.1 uncultured Verrucomicrobiales bacterium | reverse complement strand
CGAGATCAGCCTCGGTCTCGTGGGCTCGGAGATGTGTATAAGAGACAGAGTCTGTCCCCATCAAAAGAGGAGCTTCTTTCGCCAATGCCGATGGATTTGAGCTAACAACCCGCCGCGCTGCCGAGAGTCCTTCCGAGCGAAATTTCTGGACTGGTTTCCGAATCGCCTCAGACAGTGAAACGCTGACTCCAATGGCTGCCGACGCTGCGCCGGTTGTTCCTGAGGGTGCGAATATGGATCCGGCGGCTCCTGTTGCGCCAGCACCTGTGGATGGAGCAAAACCAGCACCAGTTCCTGCAGATGGCAGTGCACCAGCACCCGCTGCTCCAGGTGATGCGCCTGCGATGGAGAAAGGGAATATGCAATCTGCGCCGGCACCAGCTACACCAGGCGATGCTCCAGCCATGGAAAAGGGGAAGATGCAGCCTGCTGCGCCCGCACCAGCTCCTCCCGGCGATGCTCCTGCAGTACCAGCACCGGCGCCTCCTGCCGCTGGAGCCGCACCAGCGCCAGCCTCTAAGTCCGTAGTTCCGGGTAGTGCTGACGATCCTTTTAAGTAGAGTTTGTAAACCTCACTCGCCGAGTGAGGCCGAAGCAAGCGTCATTATTCCAGTCACCGCTGCCCTTCTAAGGGGGCGATGATTGTAAAAGCTTGCGGGTGGCAATTACCATCCGGTCTGCCATGGCTTTTAACCCGGAATAGTCCCAGTGATTTTTGTCTCTGAGAGAAGTGCCGATCGAATCCACGGCAAGGATGTGTTGCTCTGCATCTGCAATTACGGCAATCGCTTTGTTGATCTCGGGATAGCCCATTGATTGAAACTGAGTCATCACGATCACGGCATTCGGTAACCGGGCACTGATTCGGCTGAGATGAGATTCAACATCCTTCTTCCACTGTTCGATAGGGACGCCATCGATCCCGTCATTGATGCCAAGGCTGAACCAAACGATCCATTGTGGGTTTTCCGGGAGCTGTTTTTTCCCCGCCTCGATGCGTTGATCGAATTTTTCCAGGAACTTCGAAGGATTGGATTTCGCCCATTGACGGATTCGGGATCCACCCTGGCCGGTTTTGATTAGGAAGACCTGCCGGTGGCCCGGGAAAGCCCCGGACTCGACCTTGTTGGCCAGTCCGAGTTCAAGACCATGGTGGTCGTCGTAAAATTTGTCCAAACGATAGTGATCGCGAAGGTTGTTGAATCCGATTCTCAAATCTTCAAAACCGAATGTCCCTTCCGTCAGGTTCATGATTTGAACAGAGCTCCTGGCTTGGAGCTCTTTGGCCTTGGCGTCTGCATTCTTTCCAATGCCACCGGAATTGCTTTCTCCGGTGATCACGAATACCAGCGGACGTGGATTCCGTTTGCTTGAAGCCGACTGCGGATCTGCTGACCGGGTGACCTGGATAAGCGGCGGAAACCCGATGAGTAGAGCGAGGATGAATGCAAGTCGGGAAATATTCATTGGGAGTTTCAAAGCATTTGTTCTCGGAATTGTTGAGCCCTAAATCAATCATGTATCCCGCGCGCAACGGCGTAGACTTCGTCTCCGTCGGTTTCCAGAGAAACCACCATCGGGCGGCAGCAGATTTCACAATCGTAGTCAATCTCGCACGGCGTTTCCGATGCGGGAACCGGAGGAACTTCGAATGATTCCATGCAGGTGGGACAAATGACGGAAAGAGGTTCCATCTCCATCTATACCTTTGGTTTGGTCATGATTCCCAATTTCTTCGGCAAAGGATCGGGATCGATTTGAGCCACACTCCGATTCTGCGATTTCGCCTCGGCGGCAGCGAGCCCGGCGATTTGGCCGGTCGTCATCCAGACCGGCTCCATCCGAAGAACACTCATTGCGATGTGAGTGGATGACATCGCCACAGGAACAATCAAATTGTCGAGCTTTTCAGGGAGCAGGGCACCCCAGGGAATCTGACCGGGCTGAGCCGGGCCTTCTGCTTTTTTTGGAAACCACAAGACACCTTCCATCCATTTTCCGATCGCAAACCTTCGGTCGTGGCAGGGATGGATATCAAAAGAGTGTTCTCCCAAGGCGATGGGATGTTCGACTTGTGGCGTCCGCCCCGTTTTGGGATCGACGACGAAAGAGTGTTGAGTCAGCTTTTCGCGGCCCTCGATCCTTCGCCCCTGGCGAACATAAATCTGCCAGGGCCAGTGACCGTTTTTAATGAATTCGTCCCGGTGAAGTCCCGCCGTCTTCCAAAGGGCCTGGACATGATCCGGCACTCTCGGATGATTTTGCAAAAACCACGCATAACTCGCTGCGTGATCGATGTGAAACTTTTCGAGTCGGGCCCGGTGGTGACGTTCCGCTTCCGGCCAGGCCCAACTGACTCCGGGACAATTTAGACTCGTCATTTGGACGATGGAGCCATTGAGTTGAAACTTCTTTCGGGGAAGTGCCGTGCCGAGGGTTCGCCGCTTGACTCGTCCGGTTTCGAATTCGTCGATCATGGGCAACAGATCGGGAAGGTGCTGCTCGTAGGACTCCGGCTTTTCCAGGGGAATCCGTTTCTCTGGATCGGTCGTGAAAATACTGCGAGCACAGTAAGCCTGAATTGCCGGCGATGGCTCACCGGAATCTGGAGTCATGATCTGGCTGCCTTTTTTCCAGTCCATGTAGTGAATGCCGGCGAGGGATTCGCCAAACTCGTCCCGGCCCTCTCTGCCGACGCGAAAAGGAACACCTGCCTGTGCCGCAAGATCACCTTCGTAGGTTCCATCGATAAAGGTGTCGGCCACCAAGTGAATGGTTTCCCCTTTTTCATTCACGAGAGAAACCTGAGAGACTCGTCCGCCGTCGGTTTTCGTACTGGATAGGTGGTGCCCCCTCAAAAAAGTCAGCCGGTCGGATTGCTCTCCCAGCATCTCTTCGAAAACATCTTCCGCGACTGATGGCTCGTAAAACCAACCGTCTCGTGTCAGTGCGTAGTCAGGATTATTATCGCCGAGAGTTTTCTGATAAAGCGTCCGCACTCTTTCGATGAATTCTTCAACGAGTCCACCAAACAGTTCGCGGCGAACCGCATCGGTTGTGCAGAGACCGCTCGCGGTCATGCCGCCGGGATGATTCTTGGGACAGGCCAAAACAACGCGACAACCCCGTCGCGATGCTTCGATGCTCGCCGCAATTCCACCGGGAGTGGAGCCATAGACGAAAACATCAGTTGAGGTGGCTGCTGGAATTTCTTCAGCGCCACTTGCAGATGCGGTGGCGGCTGCGGTCACGAGTGTCGTCCCGATGAATTTCCGACGGGACACTTTGAGGTTCGAATTTGAGTTCATGGTATCGTCAGTTTCAGAGATTCAAAGAATTTCGAAGACTCATCGATTGCTTCCACGTAGGGAGCCTTCTTCCGCATCAGGTATCCGTGAACTCCGCCTTCGTAGGGGATTAAAATGCTTTTATTTCCGGCGGCAATCATCTTTTCATGGAAGTCCTTTGCTCCTTTGAACGGAGTGACCGTATCGCCGGTTCCGTGAAAAGTGATCGTGGGCGGCAATCCTGCCCGAACTTGGTGCGCCGGGGATAACTCCTCCCAGCGTTCGCCGATTTTGGCCTGTCCGTAGCCTTCTTTGGATGTATCGATGACGGGGAAATAGAGCACCATTGCATCGGGCCGACAGGAGACCGATGTGTCTTCCCCTTCTTCATTAACTTCGTCAAAGAGGGCTGTGGCCGCCGCGAGATGTCCGCCGGCCGAGGCACCGCTGACGATTAATTTATTCGGATCGATTCCCAGCTCCGCGGCATGAGACCTGACAAAACGAACCGAGGAACGCGCGTCTTTCACGCAATCGAAAACAGTGACCGATTTATCGGATTTGTAGAGCCTGTATTCCGGGCAGACTCCCACCATCCCATGCCGTTTTACGAAATCGGCGGCAAAGGGATACATCCGGCTGGGATTCATCCCGGCCCATCCGCCGCCGTGGATGATATGAAAACAGGGGCGTTGGTCTGAGGCTTTCCAACCTTCCGGGAGGAATACGTGAAGCTTCAGTTCGCGACCATCGACAGTTTTGTAAATGATTTTCCGGTCAGGAGTCAGTTTTGCTGCGAGTTCACCGGCGTGATCCAGAGCAGAGGAATCAAATCTGAAGAGAAAAAGAATCGCGATTGAGATCAGAAGTGGACGCATCATTTCGCGATGGTAGGCGCAAACGCTCCACCAGGGAACTGCGTAGATACGCCCTTGGCTCTGGTTCTTGAAGAGGGTTGAATTGATCACTCAAGAGGGTTCAATCGTCGGAGACGCAGCGAAACCTCTTATGCTCAAACGAGGCTCAATCCTATTGCACAAAAAAACCAACAGGTGTCGGAGAATTCATTCGAAGATCGTTCCATTTTCCCCCGGCCCGCATTTGCATGTAATGCTCAAATCGACTTCCGTTGTTGGGTTCGCCGCGATCCCAGTTGAACCAGGTAAGCTTTTCGCCGTCGGTCCATTTCCACAAGTCTTCGACCTCTTCGTCGCTGGCGCCGATTCAGAGATGTAAGGGGCCGGCCAATTCAGTCAATACGGCCAGGGTTTCTTCATCTTTCACCCAGGCAAGATGACCATCCATCTTCCCGGCATTTTCAGCTGCTTTTTTTCAGGATGTTTTTTCGACCACGATCCCATACCAACTCCCACTGTGGTAAATCGCATCCGGGGGAACCTGGATGGGGCGTTTCGGAGGTTTTGGCTTCCACGTTTTCAAAAACTGCTGATCTTCGAGGGTGAGACTTTGGATCGATATCTCCGCCTTTCGATTGTTACTCAGTGAAACGGTTACCTTGTCAGCTTTGACCGCGAGAGCTTTCCCTTCAGCTGTTTTCCCGTCTTTCCGGGTCCAGGTTCGACCAGAGGCCTGGCTGATAAACAAGAGGCAAAAAGTTAGAAGGAGCGGAAGAATCAATCGGGGCATTTCTGGCAGTGGATTTCGGTGGTTTACAAAGCGATTTCGAACACTCGAAATGGGGAGAAAGTAGGAGCGCGAATCGCAGTTTCCCTTTAAAAGACGAACGGATGGGGAAATAATGCATGGGGAAATATTTCGCTCCTGAAATCGGCAAAATGAAGAATCCTGCAGATCGGACCTTTTCCCTTGTCATATCAACATTTTCCCCTAAATTTCCGCCCCTCTGCCGCCGCTGGAGCTCCACGGGTAGCAGAGTTTTTAGAAACTGGAGCAATTACGGAAGTAGTTAACGAATCAAGTAAACAACCTTAAATAATCATTATGTCAGTAACCCTAACCGAACCTGTCAACGAGGCCCTCATGGCGCTCATTGAGCAGAAGTTCCATTCCCATCGCGAGAACGCCATTGTTCGCGGTAAAATTATCGAAGTCCGCAACCAGGTGGTTGTCGTCGATATCGGTGCCAAATCAGAAGGCATCATCCCAATTTCCGAATTTGAAGACGAAGAGTTTGCCGTAGGCGACGAAATCGAAGTTCTTCTCGAAAAACTCGAGAACGACGAGGGCATGGTTGTCCTCTCGAAAGAAAAAGCAGCCCACAAACAGAACTGGGACAAAATCGTCGGTGTATACGAAGACGGCGGTCTTGTTAAAGGTAAGGTCAAGTCGGTCGTTAAAGGCGGACTCATGGTCAACGTCGGTGTGGAAGCTTTCCTTCCCGGATCGCAGATCGACATCATCCCACCGAAGGATCTCAACGAATACGTGGGCAACGTTTACGAATTTAAAATCGTCAAGGTCAACGACCTGCGCAAGAACATCGTTCTCAGCCGTCGCGAAGTGATCGAAGCCGAGCGCGCCGAGCAGCGTGCCGAATTCCTCGACTCCGTCAAAATTGGCGATCAGGTTGAAGGAATGGTCAAAAACATCACCGACTTCGGTGCGTTTGTTGATCTTCAGGGCATGGACGGACTTCTTCATATCACCGATATGAGCTGGGGTCGCATCAATCACCCAAGCGAAATGCTGGTTATCGGTCAGAAGGTCGAAGTCATCATTCTCGACGTCGACAAAGAGAAAGAGCGTGTTTCACTCGGTCTCAAGCAGCTTCAGGACAACCCCTGGGAAGACATCGAACAGAAATACGCGATCGGAACGGAAGTTGCCGGGAAGATCACGAAATTGGTTCCTTACGGAGCGTTCGTCGAAATCGAACGGGGCGTCGAAGGTCTCATTCACGTATCCGAGCTTTCCTGGACCAAGCGGATCACCCGCCCAAGCGATGTGCTTACCCTCGATCAGGAAGTCAAAGCCGTCGTGCTGGCCATCAACAAAGAAGAGCAGAAGATTTCTCTCGGTGTTCGCCAACTCGAGCCGAACCCATGGGACGAAGTCGAAGCCCGCTACCCGATCGGTCAGACGATCAAAGGCGAGATCCGCAATCTTACTGCCTACGGTGCATTCGTAGAACTGGAAGACGGTATTGACGGAATGATTCACGTGTCCGACCTCAGTTGGACTCGCAAGATCAATCACCCGAGCGAAATCCTCAAGAAGGGCGAAGAAGTCGAAGCAACGATTCTTGAAATCGACAAGACCAATCAGCGCATCAGTCTTGGTGTAAAACAACTCGAAGGGGATCCTTGGAGCGAAATCGATACCCGTTTCAAAGTGGGCGATCTCGTCAAGGGAACGGTCGCGAAAATCGCGAGCTTCGGAGCGTTTGTTCAACTCGAAGACGACATCGATGGTCTGGTCCACATCTCGCAGCTTAGCGAAGATCACGTGGCCAAGGTCAAAGACGTCCTCAAAATTGGCGACGACGTGGAAGCACGGGTCATCAAGGTCGACAAAGTCGAGCGCCGTATAGGTCTTTCCATCAAGGCTGCCGAATACAGCGAAGAGCAGCTCAAGAAAGAGACTGCAGCATTCGATGCACTTCGTCCAAGTTCCGATCTCGTTGGACTGGAACAAGCCTTCAACCTTGCCACTGAAGACTGGCGTCCGGGTGAAGAGGGCGAAGAAGAGGGAACTGCTTCCGAAGAAGCGCCTGCTTCCGAAGAAAAGGAGTAATCCGAATCTGACAGCCGTAGCCGAATTTACGGCTGCGAACGTTTTTCAAATGAACGGCAGGGCTTCGGCTCTGCCGTTTTTTGTGGGAAAAATATTGGTTTTATTGGTCACAATTGGGATCCTGACGAAAAGTAAGGGTGGGGAATGCACAGTTTTCCCCCATTATTTGTGGTAGAATGTTCAGAGCCGTTTGGATTCTCTATCCCAACAAACGCTATTTTCAGGATTGAATGTCCAACAAAACGACCAGAATTGAACTTCCACCTCCGGAGATGATCCGGAAAAGGAAGCGGCCACAGATTCCAAGAGGAATCTGGATGATTCTGCTGTGTCTGGCTCTGGTCGGCGGAGGTGTCGCCGGGATTTTTGTTGGTCAGCACTACAAGGACTCGAAGGATGCTGTAACTGTGGATCCTGATCCTGCGGCAAATAAGGGAGTAAAAGGTGAGGACGGGAAAACGGCCTCCGAGGTTTACAGTCTGATTACCTCTGCCCGTGGGGCAATTAATGAAGGAGACTGGCTGAGGGCGAAGCTGCTTTTTGAGAATGTCATCGAGTTGGATCCTGACAACGGGGATGCACTGGCGTCGCTGCCTTTGATTGAGCAGCGATTGAATGAGATCAGGGGAACATTGGTGGTCAATACCATTCCTGAAGGGGCCAGTATTAAGATTCTCGGTTTCAATACGAGAAAGAGCCCGACTGTTTTCGAGGAGATGCCTGTAGGAAAACACAGCATAGTCATTTCTAAGCCGGGCTACGAACCGATAACACGTGAAGTGAAATTGTCAGCGGATGAACGGATGGAAATCCCTGTGATCAAGTTGGCGAAAAGCTCGGGTCATCTGGAAGTGGTCAGCGAACCAAAAGGTGCTGAGTTCAAAGTCATCAAAAAGCAGGACGATGAATTAAAGGAATTGATCGAGACGGGAACCACCCCTGCGACTTTGGATAAACTCGATGCCGGTGAGTATCAGGTCTTAATGGCGGTCGACGGGTGGCCGGAGTATTCTGAATTTATTCGAATCGAACACAATCGGAACTCCTCGGTATCGGCAGTTTTCGCCGAAGGTGGGATCAATGTAACCAGCAAGCCGAATGGCGCAGAAATCTGGCTGAAATCTCCGGACAAAGACCCGGAAAAAGTCGGCTCGACTCCATCCATCCTGTCGGGTCTTCCGGTGGGCAAACATCAATTGGAGCTGAGGTTTCGAGATTGGGCATCTATCAAGCGGACGGTCGATATTCAGGAAGGCGTCACTCAGGAACTGAAATTTGCCTGGGAACGTTCGCTTGTGACCTTTGTGAGCGATCCGCCCGGAGTCAGTGTTTTTGTGGGAGATAAAAGGATAGGCAACGGTTTGAAAATTACGCCTTTCACCGTCGAGCTTCCGGAAGGAGAATATGCATTTACTGCCAAGCATCGCACTTTGGGAAATCAGGCACAGATGCTGGTTGTGGAAGGTGAAGAATCAGAAATCGTTAATTTTGATTTTGATTATGGTGCTGTGATTTTGAAAAGCGATCCGGAAGGGGCGGCAGTAGTTTCCAATGGTGTGCCCTTGGGGAGGACCCCCTTGTCGCTTCCTTATGTAAGACCCGGTTCTTATGCCTATGAATTGAGTAAGGAGAATCACCGCAAGAGTGTGGTCTCAGGAGTTCTGGAGCCAGGCGGCTCTTTGGAGTTCAACTCCAAGCTCAAGTTTGATGCTTCACCGACAGCTAATCGCCATTTCGACAACGGTCTGGCTCAGCGGATGATCTGGTTTGGAAATCTCAATGGATGGGTCTCAACTACGGAGACAACTCAGGCTCAATATGAGCGGGTCACAGGAAAGAATCCGAGTTATTTTAAAGATCCCAAGCATCCGGTCGACACCGTGACCTGGTATGAAGCCTCCAAATATTGTGAGGGTCTCACGGTGCAGGAGCAGGGGCTGGGCAATGTCCCGGCCGGGTACCGTTATCGTCTTCCTACGGATGCCGAGTGGACTCAGTTTGCCGGAAACGCCAAGCTTGATCAGGCAATTACAAGCGTCTTTCAGCAGCAGCAATCCACTGCCCCGACAGCGTCACTTCCTTCCAACGAATTCGGCCTGTTTGATGTTCGGGGAAATGTTATGGAGTGGTGCCAGGACTGGTACTCTCAAAGCGTTTTGAATCGTTCGCAAAGGGAAGGCGGGACAACGAATCCAAGCTGGGTTGGGACTGAGCGGAAAGTGCTTCGTGGAGGTTCCTGGAACCGTTCCTCGCAGTATGATGTCGGAGTAGCGAATCGTGTTGCCGCACGACCATCCGCAGCCGACCGCTACGATATCGGTTTTCGTGTGGTGCTGATGAAAGCAGAGTAGAGTTCCGGGATCAGTCGGTTATCTCTTCCTATGCTGGATCATCTGATATGGCTCCAGCAATAGAGGACTTCTGTCGGAAACAGCGTGACCACGGCATTCCCATAGAGATTTTATCTGTGCAGCGCAATGCTACTTCGGTTGAGGGCGGAACTGGTTTTGTTCCGGCTGATAGACATACCCGATTTGGGCGAGCTTCTCTTCCAGAGTCGATGAATCGATGTCCTGGGTTTTTGCGAGATCGTCCAAATTATCGTAATCATTACGCAGTGCGGTATTGACCAAGCCGATCAATAGGTTCGGATCCATCTTTTCGAAATTTCTTAGATTCATGCCTGGTTCGACAGGGGATGGAGCGAAATGTTCAAGCTTTGCGGAGTAAGATTGCTTCGGTGTCGAAGTCCTTGTTTAAAACGTCGCTGAGGATGACGACGGGATCTCCGTTCTCAATTTCACCACGATCTTTCAGGAAGTCGATTGCTTTGCGAATGCTTCCTTCCGGATTGTCGAGGAAATCCATTTGGAAGGGGCTCACTGCTCGGTTCATGCGAAGAGCGCGGGCGACGATATGGTCCGGTGTAAATGCGTAGATGTGAGCTTTCTCGGGGCGCTGATGCGCTGCATAGTTGGCGAGAACACCCCGTGCAGTGAATATGATGATCGTGGAGTCGGTTAGAGAATTTGCGAGAACGATGGCCGACTTTACTGTCTGCTGTTTTTCGGTTTGAAGTTCGATGTTCTTGCAAAAACCTGCGCTGGGTTCCTGTTCTATCCGGCGGGCAATTCGGTCGAGGACCTCAATGCACTTTATTGGGTATTTCCCGATACTGGTTTCGCCACTGACCATCACCGCATCAGCCTGTTCAAAAACGGCATTGGCAACATCAGTGACTTCGGCGCGGGTGGGAACCGGATTTTCAATCATCGATTCCAGCATGTGAGTGGCGACGATCACTTTTCGTCCGATTCGAGCTGCTTCACGAAGAATCGTCCGTTGCACAACCGGAAGTTCTTCAATGTGAACTTCGATCCCAAGGTCTCCGCGGGCCACCATCACCGCATCAGATTCCGTGATGATTTCGCTGAGCTTTTTGACCGCTTCCTGATCTTCAATTTTCGCGACAATCCGGGCGGAGCAATCTTTCTCAGCAAGTTCAGAGCGAAGGTTGCGAACGTGCCTGGCATCCCGCACAAAACTAATCGCAATGAAATCGACTTTTAGTTCAGCTGCCAGCTCGATATCGCAATGGTCCTTTTTCGTGAGAGGAGGGAGATTGACTTTGATCCCCGGTAAATTGATGTGCCTCCGTGAACCCATTGTTCCGGCAGTGAGGGTTTCGCAAATGAGTCGACCATCTTCTTTGCGGCTGACTTTGAAATGAATCTCGCCATTGTCTACCAACATCACATCCCCGACACTGACGTCGTTGGAAAGTCCGTCGTAGTTTGTCGTCACCGACAAATCCTCGCTGGCATCGAGGCTGGCATTCCGAAATTCCAGGATATCGCCCTTTTTCAACTTCAATGATTCATCCACATCTCCCGTGCGAATAGAAGGTCCCTGAAGATCGATAAGAATGGCAACGTCCCGGTCTGCTACTTTCGATTGCTCGCGAATATTGCCAGTGATCGTCCGGACCCAGTCGTGCGAACCATGACTCATGTTGAGACGAAAAATATCCACTCCTTTCCCGATCAAAGTCCCGATCATTTCCGGGGCGTCTGTGGCAGGCCCGAGGGTAGCTAGAATTTTAGTTTTACGCTGCATAGTGAAAATCTGATTTAGGCGGTCCTTCAGAGCCTGATAGTCGACAATTAGGCAGAATTCAAGCCGCTCAACGAATCAAGTTTCAAGGTCCATTAAGCAAAAAGCCCCGACTGAAAGATCAGCGGGGCCATGATGTACTGCCGGAAAGCGGCCCTGGGAGTCTTGCTTATTTTATCTGCCAAACTTCGACAACTCTGTTTGGTGGTAGCTCAGCACTGAAGCGACTTGTCTGGCCGAAATACACGGCCTGAGTGTTGGAGTCAGCGCCGTCCGAGATTTGTTGAGCGACGTTTGAGGCACGCTGCGATGAGAGTTTCTGATTTGAATCTGCGCTGCCGTCCGTAGACGCATATCCTACCACTAGAAACTTGGAACCTTTGCCAGCGTTTTTCACGAGCTCCTTAATTTTCCCCTGAAACTCACCCGACACATAAGCGCTCGCATTTTGGAAAGGGACTCGCAGCAAAACTTGGAATTTTCCTTCCTTGGCAACCTCCGCATACACTTTTTCCCGGGCGGTTGTGTTGTCCGCCATTTCCCGAAGGCGAATGAAAGGGGGCTTGAACTCCGGATTCAATTTGTTCGGGTCATTCACAAGGAGAGGAAGGTCCAAACCCGGAAGATCGCTCGCCGGCTTCAGAAAGATTGCGGTCTTCATTTCGGTGACCTTCGCGAGTGCGTCAGCGAGTTGTTTCTTCAGGTCGGCGATCTCTTTGCTCAGCTTCGCTTGTTGTGTCTGACAGTTTTTCTCTTTCTCCGCCGAAGATTTCTTCAAGGCAGCCAGTTCCGCTTCGAGTTTCTTCAGCTTGGCATCTCCACCAGCCGCCATCTTTCCTGAAGCTTGCAGTTTTGCGATTTCGGCATCCTTTGCGATGATTGACTTCTTTGATGCAGCGAATTCGATCTGCAGCTTTTTCAAGCTGGCATCAGCGCCTGCAGCCATGTTGCCGGAAGCCTTAATTTTCGCTATCTCAGCATCCTTTGCCGTGATGGCAGCAGTCAGTTTGGTCTTTTCACCACCGAGTCCTTTCAGTTTCTGCTCCAGAGAGGTGATCTGACCTTTGAGCTCAGCGACTAGCTTCGTGCTATCGGCCGGCTTTTCGGCATTCATTGTTGCTGCCAGTTTCTTCGCGGAAGCTTCCTGCTGTTTTAGAGCAGTATCAAAATCTACTTTTTGCTTTGCGAGAGCTTCTTTGGCTGCCTTCAATTCTTTCTGAGCAGCGCCACCATTGGAGAGCGCCATATTCAGCTCTTTAATCTCGGTGTCGCGCTTCTTTAGCAATTCATCATGGCCTGCAACCTTGGACTTCAAAGTTGCCATCTCCTTCGATAGCTCAGCATTGGCAAGCTTGGCATCACGGACCTCGGAAGCGAGCTCCGTGCGGCGGGCTGCTTCTTCGCCGCTGGCATCGCGGGCTTGATTCACAGCAGTCAAAGGGGGTGCAGCAGAAACAGGAGCTGTCTTTGGCTCTTCTTTCTTGGAATGTGCAGGCTTGGCTGCGGGCGTTTGGGTTTGGGTGACACGATCAGTGGCATCGCCTTTGCAGCCTCCCATTCCGAAAATCCAATTTACAAGAAGGAGCGCGGCGAGACCGACAAGGATGGCAAACACTGTTGCACCAAGTTCGTTGTTAATTCTTTTCTTTGCCATGGTTTATTAAAGGGGGGGCGGGATGTCGAACTAAAAAAGCCGTCTCGGAAGACGCCTGACAGCCGAGTGAAAGTCACTCCTAATCACAGAAATACTGTGACGGAGAAACAAAACCGGAGCGGATACTACCCTTTTACAAGGTAGTTAAAGCAGAACGCTCCCAGCAGGAGAAAAACAGCAGCAACAATAATTCCAATGAAGATACTCATGATTGTCGACTCTAGACAGAGTTAACAAAAATGCCAGCGGGAAAAGTTGAATAAATGATTACGCTGAGGCTTCGTCTTGAGGCACTTTTCTCCCCTTTTTCTTCCGGTCGTTCAACCAGAGCGGCACTCCCATGAGAATGAAGATCAACATAATACCCCAGGACCCGAAGAGTTTCCCCCAAATACCGTCAGTGAAACCGTAACTGTGGAGTCCGACACCGAGATTGTTCACGCCCCACCAACTGAAGGTGGTAATTCCGGCGAGAATGATTGCATTCACATTGATGCCGATATCGCGGATCATTCCACCCATACGGGCATGAAGCTGTCTCTTATACACATCTGACGCTGCCGACGAAGAGGATAGTGGAGATC